>DASSXA010000253.1:0-14819 GCA_035704315.1 Gaiellaceae bacterium | reverse complement strand
GACCGTCGAGTCGGTCGAGGACGCCGGCGTCCAGCCTGTCTATTCGCTCCGAGTAGAAAGCGACGATCACGCCTTCCTTTCGAACGGCTTCGTCAGCCACAACACCGAGTCGCGCCTGTCGCGGATCGCGACCGAGCTGCTTCGCGACATCGACTCCGACACGGTCGACTTCCAGCCGAACTACGACGAGTCGCGCCGCGAGCCGTCCGTCCTGCCCGCGCGCTTTCCGAACCTCCTCGTCAACGGTTCGTCCGGAATCGCCGTCGGGATGGCGACGAACATCGCGCCGCACAACCTGAGCGAGGTCATCAGCGCCCTCATCGCGATGATCGACGACCCGGACATCGACGTCGACCGGCTCACGCGGCACATCAAGGGCCCTGACTTCCCGACCGGGGGGATCATCCTCGGGCGCGAGGGCATCCGCGAGGCCTACCGCTCGGGGCGCGGCCGCATCGTCATGCGGGCCCGGGCGCACATCGAGGAGCTGCGCGGCGGCAAGTCGGCGATCATCGTCACCGAGCTGCCGTATGGCATCAAGAAGGGCGGGGACACCGGCGTCATCAAGAAGATCGCCGACCTCGTCAACGACAAGGTGCTGACGGAGGTGTCGGACCTTGCCGATCACTCCGACCGCACAGGCATGCGAATTCAGATCGAGCTCAAGCGCGACGCCGTGCCCCAGGTCGCCCTGAACAAGCTCTTCAAGCACACGCAGTTGCAGTCGACCTTCGGCTTCAATGCGGTCGCGCTCGTCGACGGCGTTCCCCGGACGCTGTCGCTTCGCGACATGCTCCAGCATTACCTGGACTTCCAGCGCGAGGTCGTCACCCGCCGCTCGAAGTTCGAGCTTCGCAAGGCCGAGGCGCGGGCGCACATCCTCGAGGGTTACCTCAAGGCGCTCGACCAGCTCGACGCCGTCATCGCCCTGATCCGCGGCTCGGCCGACCCGGATGAGGCGCGGGACGGCCTCGAGCGCGAGTTCGAGCTGACGGAAATCCAGGCGCAGGCGATCCTCGACCTCCGCCTGCAGCGCTTGACCGGGCTCGAGCGGAAGCGCATCGAAGACGAGTTCGCCGATCTCAGGGAGCGGATCGCCGAGCTGCGCGCGATTCTCAGCGACGAGGCGCGGATCGACGGCCTGATTCGGGAAGAGCTGCTGGAGATCAGATCGATTTACGCCAAGGCCGACGACCGGCGCACCGAAATCGTCGCCGCCGAGGGCGAGCTGGAGCTCGAGGACCTGATCGCCGAAGAGGACATGGTTATTGCGATCACGCGTTCGGGCTACATCAAGCGCCTACCCGTCGACACCTACCGCGAACAGCGTCGGGGTGGGATGGGCGTTATGGGCATGGAGCTCAAGGACGAGGACTACATCGAGCACCTGTTCGTCGCCTCGACGCACGACTACATCCTCTTCTTCACCTCCGCCGGCAAGGTCTACCGGCTGAAGGTGCACGAGCTTCCGCTTGGAACGCGCCAGGCGAAGGGCCGAGCGATCGCGAACTTTCTGCCGTTTGCTCAGGGGGAGACGATCCGCGCAGTCATCGCGACGCGCGATTTCAAGGAAGCGGAGTATCTGGTCGCGGCGACGAAGAACGGCATCGTCAAGAAGACGCGGTTCGAGGAGTACAACACCCCGCTCAAGGCCGACGGGATCATCGCCATCAACCTGCGGGACGGCGACGAGCTGATCGGGGTCGTCCACACCGACGGCGACGACGACATCCTCATGGTCTCCCGCAAGGGTCAGGCGATCCGGTTTCACGAGAGCGACGCGCGGCCGATGGGGCGGGCCACGGGCGGCGTTCGCGGGATGAACCTGCGCAAGGGCGATGAGGTGATCGCCATCAACCGCGCCGAGAACGATGCCGACCTGCTCGTGGTGACCGAAAACGGCTTTGCGAAGCGCACGCGCATCGACGAGTACCCCGTCAAGGGGCGCGGTGGCCTCGGCGTCAAGACGGTCCAGCTGACCGAGGCCAAAGGCCAGCTAGCCGGCGCGCGAATGGTTCGCGCCGGGTATCAGGTGATGTTGATCTCGACCGGGGGAACGGTGATCCGCATGCCGATCGATGACATCAGGCAGATGGGCCGCGCGACCCAGGGCGTGATCGCGATGCGGCTCAGGGAGGGCGAAAACGTGTCCGCGCTGGCACCCGTTGTGGAGGGCGCCAACGGCAACGGAGCCGCCGAACTGGAGCCGTCTGCCGAAGAACCAGCCGGAACCTAGTCTCTCAATCCTGGCCTTCCCATCCGCGGAGGACCGAGTTATCTTCTTCACCTGGGGTCGCCATCTAACTCGAAACAAAGGTGATGTATGCCCCCAAGCACTCAAGCTGACCTCCTCGAGCCCATCGATCTCGCCGAGCATCTGAGCAAGGTCGAGCTGTACCTCGGGCAGGTCTGTCAGATCGCCGGGATCTCGAAAATGCAGCTCGACTACTGGACGAACAAGGCGCAGATCCCGACGAAAGGCCGAAAGCAACGGATCTACGACATGGATGCGGTTGAGACGGTCATGCTCATCAAGCAGGCCAAGGACAAGGGTCTCAACCTCGGTGCCGCGATCGACGCGGCCCGTCGCTTCCGCGAGCGGGAGCACGGACTTCCGGAGGCCGTCATCACGGAGCCGGCTCTTCCGGCGAGCGCTTAAGTCTGTCCGCCGCCTGCTCGGGCGGCATGACGTTGATGAAGATCCCAGCGCCGAGCTCGACGGCGGCCAGCGCGGTCAACCGTGGAGCAAAGTGGATGTGCCACGGCGGGCCCTCGTGGCGCCAGGCGTTCCACGGCCGGGCACCCTCGACCGCTCGTAGCCGGCGAACGAGCTCCCGAAGCAGCACGAGGCCGTCGCCAAGCGCGCCTTCGCCGTCAGGCGGTCCGATCAGACACTCATAGGGCCCTGCCCCGAATGGATGTACCGCGGCGACCACACCACCGCGGCGGAGAAGCTCGTCGGCGAGTAGCTCAGGCAACCGCTCCGGGTGCTCCGCTGCCACCGCGGGAGGGCGCTCACTCATCCAGATGAGCTGCGAGTGGGTGTGCGGCAGGCTCGCTCCGGCCAGTCGGCCTTCGTTGATGATGGCGAGCAACTCACCATCCGGCTCGACTGTGCGTCGCTCCTGCCACGCCTCGGCGATCAGGGCAATCTGATCGTCGTCCAGCTCGGCGAACGAGCGGATGTGCTCGGGCGTGTGGATGACCACCTCCTGGCGCTCGAACGCCGGATAGAGGTTCGGCACGACGCGAACGCGCCACGGATCGCCGAGCACGAGCGTCTGGGGCGGCGTCCGGTCTTCACGGCCAGCGCAGAACGGGCACGATTCCAGCTCCGCTTCGGTCGGCGGCTCGATCTCCGGGAGCCAGGCGCCGGGGCGTCCGCTGCGACCAGGGGCGAAGAGCACCCGCCGGCCTGTCAGCGGATCTTCTCGGATGTCGCTCAGCTCGGCTTGCCGTCAGCCGATTCGAGGAACGGTTTGAAGAGCTCGATCGGCAGCGGCAGGATGATTGTCGACGAGCGCTCCGAGCTGATCTCGAGCATCGTCTGCAAAAAGCGAAGCTGAAGGGACATCGGATTCTCCGACAGCACCTGCGCCGCGTCCTTCAGCCGCTCCGAGGCCTGGAATTCACCCTCCGCTGCGATGACCTTCGCGCGCCGTTCGCGCTCGGCCTCCGCTTGCCGCGCCATCGCGCGCTGCATCCCGGCGGGGATCTCGACGTCCTTGACCTCGACGATCGAAACCTTGACTCCCCACGGGGACGTGGCCTCATCGATGATCTGCTGCAGGATCGTGTTGATCTTGTCCCGCTCGGACAAGAGCTCGTCGAGGACGTGCTGCCCGAGGACGCTGCGGAGCGTCGTCTGCGCGATCTGAGAGGTGGCGACCATGAAGTTCTCGACCTGGACGATCGCCCTCTCCGGGTCGATGATGCGGAAGTAGGCGACCGCGTTTACGCGGACCGGGACGTTGTCCTTGGTGATGACCTCCTGCGGCGGGACGTTCAGCGTCACCGTGCGCAGGTCGACGCGAACCATCTTGTCGATGATCGGAATCAGGAGGAACAGGCCTGGCCCCTTCGGAGGGGACCTCAGCCGCCCGAGTCGGAAGATCACGCCGCGCTCGTACTCGCGGGCTACCCGAACCGACGCGGCCAGCAACAGGATCACGATGACCGCGATTGCTGCGAGGGCGATCAGCAGGACCACAGCGAGATCCTATGCGGGCGACACGGTGAGCGTCAGCGCATCGTCGAGGCCTTCGATGCGCACCGGCTGCCCGGACGAAACGGCCTCGCCGTTCGATGTCCGCGCTCGCCAGAGCTCGCCGTGAACGAAGACGAGACCTTCGGGGTCGAGCTGCTCGCGGACGACGCCCAGCTGTCCGATCAGTTCCGACTGGCCGGTCACGACGGGCGCACGGCGTGCCTGCGTGATCTTGAAGGCGACGAAGGCCATCATCAGGGCGAGGGTGCCCGCTATCGCCAAGGCGACCACGGTCGAGACCTGGTAGGCGGACCCAGCTGGATCGAACAGCATCAGCGAGCCGATGAAGAAGCAGACCCCTCCGGCGAGCGTAAGGGCGCCGTGGCTCGGGACGAACAACTCGGCCGCGAAGAACGCCGCCGCCAGGAGCATGAGGAGTAGGCCGGCCGCGCTGATGGGGAGAACCTGAAGGCCGAACAGGCCGACGATCAGCGAGATAGCGCCGACGGTTCCGGGGAAGATGAGACCGGGATTCCAGAGCTCGACCACGATGCCGAGAAGCCCGATCGAGAGCATCAGCGCGATGATGTTCGGGTCGACGAGGAGATCGAGAATGCGCTTCCAGAGCGACATGTCGACGTTCGTCACCTCGGCATTGGCCGTGTGCATGACGAAGCCCTTCGGCACCGTCTTCGTTCCATCGATCTTGTTCAGCAGCGCCGGCAGGGTGGGGGCAATGACGTCGATCACGTTCATCCTCAGTGCCTCGGTTGCGCTGAGATTCGAGGCTTTGCGCACGGCGGCGTCGGCCCAGCGAACGTTGCGCCCGTGCGCTTGGGCGAGCGCGCGCAGCGAGGCGGCGGCGTCGTTGACCACCTTCCTGCGCAGGTCTCTCTGGATGTTCTCGCCGCCGACGTTGATCGGCGTCGAGGAGCCGATGTTCGTCTGCGGCGCCATTGCGAGGATATCCGCGGCCTGGCCGATCCAGACGCCGGCCGACGCGGCCCGCGCGCCTGGCGGAGAGACGTAGACGACGACGGGAATCTTGGAGGCCAGCTCGGCCTTGTTGATGTCTTTCATCGCGTCGGAGAGTCCACCCGGCGTATCGAGCAGGATCACGACGGCGTTGTAGTGCTCGTCGTTCGCCCGGTGGATCTCGCCGATGACGTAGTCCGCCGTGACCGGGTTGACGTCGTTGTCGAACTTGACGGCGAGGACACGCGGCTTCGCAGCGGGAGCCGGCGGCGTTGCAGCGTGGGCTGCAGGAACGACCGCTGCTGCCGCGAATGCGGCTAAAAATCCCCGCAGAGCGCGGCTTTTCACGGTGTAAGGATCGTATCAAGAGGGCTTGCGGTGCCAGATCGGCCCTGCGAACCTTGCTTCGGGTCTCTGCATGAAGCTGCTCATCGCCGCTTTGGTCGCTCTCGCATTCCCAGCTACGGCCTGGGGGGAGGCGACCATTGTCACGCGTGACCTTCCCGTCAACGGCGAGCGAACGCTCGCCGCCGCTCAGGCTCCGCAGCGGTTCAATCTGCTGGGGCTGCACTGGCACGGGTCCGGCCGCGTCTTCTTTCGCGTCCTACGCCCAGCCGGTTGGACCGCCTGGCACGAGGCCGACGCCGAGCCGGAGGACCTCCCTGACCGCGGGACCGACGAGGCGCGACGAATGCATGGCTGGCGGATCGGGAGCCCCTGGTGGACGAACACCGCCGACCGCGTTCAGGTGCGCACGCGCGGGCGGGTGCAGCGAGTCCGCGCGAGCTTCGTCTGGAGCCCCGAGGAGCCGACGCTCGACCGCTCGCTCCAGATGGCCGGCGCCCCGCCGATCATCACGCGGAAAGCCTGGCGCGCGAACGAGCGCATTCGACGCGACAACCCAAGCTACGCGCGCACGCTGAACGACGTGATCGTCCATCACACGGCCGGCGCGAGCGCGTCCACACCGGCGCAGTCGGCGGCGATCGTGCGCGGGATCATGACTTACCACGTACTCGGAAACGGCTGGGACGACATTGGCTACAACTTCCTCGTCGACCGCTTCGGGCAGGTCTTCGAAGGGCGGTACGGCGGCATCGAGCGAAATGTGATCGGTGCTCACGCGCAGGGCTTCAACACCGGCTCGTCCGGGATCGCCCTCATCGGGACGTACAGCGGCGCCGGGCCTTCCGCGGCGGCTCGTTCGGCCTTAACGCGTCTCATCGCGTGGCGACTGGACGTGGCGCACGTTCATCCGCTGTCTCGCGTGTCGGCGGTCTCGAGCGGCAACCCGAGGTTCGCAAGCGGTCGGGCCGTGTGGCTTCGGGCCGTGTCCGGCCACAGGGACACGGGGTTCACGAGCTGCCCCGGAGCCGGCCTGTACGGCCAGATCGGGGCAGTCGCCCAGCAGGTGTCGCTCACCGGACTACCCAAGCTGTACACCCCCGAGGTCGAGGGCTCTGTCGGCGGCCTCGTCAGCTTCTCCGCCAAGCTCTCGAGTTCGCTGCCATGGACCGTGACGGTGTTCGACTCCGCGCGGCAGCAGGTGGTCTTCGCGACCGGAACGGGAGCAACCGTTCGCTGGACCTGGGACTCGCGGCTCGCAGGGCCGGGGGCGTACACCTACCGCATCAGTGCGCCGAACATGCGCCCGGCCACCGGGACCCTCGTTGCCCCGACCGGCGCGCTCGCCCTCTCGGCGCTCCACGCGGCGCCGTCCGGGTTCACGCCGAACGGCGACGGCGTCACCGACACGACGCGGATCTCGTACCGCCTCGGCTCGCCGGCGAACGTCACGATCGACCTGCAGACCCTGCAGGCCGAGCCGATTGCGACTCTGTACGCCGCGGCGGAGCCGGCTGGCAGCCGCTCGTTCGTCTGGGACGCTTTCGATTACCCGGACGGCAGGTATCGGATCCTGGTGACGGCGCGCGGTGCCCGGGGTCGGCAGATGAGCGTGGCGACGAACGTCATCGTCGCCCGCACGCTCTCCGGCTACAGCGTGACGCCGACGGTGCTTTCTCCGAACGGCGACGGCAAGAACGACACGGCCGACGTGGCCTTCACCCTGGCGACGCCGGCAGTTGCCCGCCTCCAGGTGCTGAAGAGCGGGAAGCAGATCGTGCGGCCGCTCTACGAGCCGCTTCCCGCCGGCCCCCAAATGCTCAGCTGGCCAGCCGGCGTCCGCGACGGTGACTACGACGTCGCGCTCACGGTGACCGATGCGACGGGTCCGGTTACGCAGATCGTTCCCGTGCGAGTCGATCGTGTTCGGCCGAAGCTCGTGCGCGTGAGCCAGCGGCCGCTGCGTGTCTCGCTCAGCGAGTCCGCGCGAGTCACCGTCGTCGCCGATGGGCTTGCGACCACGTTCCGCCGGCCAAAGGCAGGGGCTTTCCGGGTCCTCGCGCCCTCGGCCAAGCGGGTCGTCATCTACGCCGAAGACGACGCCGGCAACGTCAGCTCGAAGCTCCGATTGCGTTAGAGCGCATGAACAGACGCTCGCGCGTCCGCTTCACGACGCGGAAGCCGAGGCGCCGGTAGAGCGCTGCTGCGCGTGGATTCGTCGTCAGCACACGAAGCGCGACCGGCTTGCCGCGAGCTTGGAGCGAGCGGATGATCGAGCTCCCGATCCCCTGCCCCTGCTTTTCCGGCAACAGCTCGATCAGTCTCAGAAAGACCTCGTCGACGCCCTCCTCGACGTCCAGGACACCGGCGTCCTTGCCGTCAACCTCGATCACCTGGAAGCGCTCGCCGGCGAACCGCTCGTCGAAGATCCGTCGCTGGAGCTCCTCGTCCCAGCCCCAGAGCGCCTCGACAGACTCTCGCATCGCCGCGCAGTGGAGGCGAAAGAGGAACTCGCGGTCGCCCTCTGTCGCCGGGCGAAGCTGCCAGCTAGCCACCGTGAATCCAGCGGTCGTAGTGGGCCTCGAGTCGTTCGAGCAATGCGGCGAGCAGGCGCGCGCGATCGACCGGCTCGCCAGTCTCGACGAGAAGCGAGGTCGCGCCCGGCTCGGGAAGCTCGTCCGGCGGGATGTTCGCGTTGATCCCGATGCCGAGCACGACCCGACCGTCGCGGGCTTCCGCGAGGATCCCTGCGACCTTGCGACCGCCGATGAGCACGTCGTTGGGGAAGCGCACTTCCGGATCGAGGCCCGTCTCGGCGGCGATCGCCTCCGCTGCGGCGGCTCCGGCGACGAGTGAAAGCTCCGGCAGTCGCGCGGAATCGATCCGCGGACGGAGGTTGATCGAGACGAGCACGGAGGTGCGCGGCGGCGCGTACCAGGAACGTCCGAAGCGGCCACGTCCGGCGGTCTGTTCCTCCGCGACGGCGACCGCGCCCTCTGGAGCGTCCACGGGCAGCTCGCGCTGCGTGGAATCGATCTGCTCGAAGTAGACGTAGGGACGGCCGAATCGGCCGCGCAGCAGCGGCTCGACGATCTCAGGTGTCAGAGCAGCGGTGGCCACTAGACTCACCGGATTGTCGTCCCTGACGAAAGCAGAGATCGAAGCGATCTTGCCCCATCGTGACCCATTCCTCCTGCTGGACGAGGTCGTCGATCTGGAGCCGGGCGAGCGTGTCGTCGCCCGCAAGCGGGTTCGCCCTGACGAGTGGTATCTGGCCGGCCACTTCCCGGGCCGCCCGATCATGCCGGGCGTCCTCATCGTCGAGGCTATGGCTCAAGCAGGCGCCGTAGCCGTCCTCTCCGAGGAGGAGAATCGCGGCAAGCTGGCGCTCTTCGCAGGGATCGACGGAGTCCGGTTCAAGCGCATCGTCGAGCCGGGCGACGAGCTCGAGCTGACGTGCGAGCTCGAGCGGGTACGCGGCCCGATCGGCCGTGGCAAGGCCAAGGCGAGCGTCGACGGCGCGCTCGCCGCCCGCGGAACTCTTACCTTCGCCGTCGAGGAATAGTGCCTCTCCAAACACTTTCCACTTCGCCGGCGGCTGCAAAGCGGCGCCAGTCCGTAGCCTCAGGCCGCGCCCATATCTCGCCGATATGGACGCGTCCTGAGTCCGCACCCTGGCTTGCTTTTCGCGCGCCGCCAAAGCGGCAACAGCACTTGAAGAGGCACCAATGATCGGCCGCTCCAACGGTGCGCCGGTGTCGATCACCGGTCTCGGCACATACGTGCCCGACCGCGTGCTGACAAACGACGAGCTGGCCGAGCTCGTCGACACGTCAGACGAGTGGATCATGGAGCGAACGGGCATCAAGGAGCGCCGCATCGCGGCTCCGGAGCAGGCCATGACGGATCTCGCTCTACCGGCCGCCCGGACCGCGCTCGAACGCGCCGGGGTGAAGCCGGAAGAGCTCGACCTGATCATCGTCGCGACGGTCACGCCGGACATGATGTTCCCCACCACGGGTTCGCTCCTCGGCGATCTCCTGCCTGCGCCGGACGCGGCCGCCTACGACCTGCTCGCCGGCTGCACAGGCTTCGTCTACGCGCTCGCGCAAGGTCAAGCGATGGTCTCGGCGGGTCTCGCCGAGAAGGCGCTCGTGGTCGGTGGGGACGTGCTCTCGAAGATCCTCGACTGGACCGACCGCTCGACGCTGGTGCTCTTCGGCGACGGCGCCGGCGCGGTTGTCCTCGAGCAGGTCGATGATGGCGGCTTCCTCGGCTTCGAGCTCGGTGCGGACGGGGGCGGAGGACAGCACCTCTGGCTACCCGGCAGCGGCTCGCGCATGTTCGATAACCCCGACGGGCTCGTGAAGATGAACGGCCGGGAAGTGTTCAAGTTCGCGACGCGGGTGATGGTCTCTTCTGCCGACGCGCTACTCGCGGAGGTTGGACGCACGATCGCCGACGTCGACGTGTACGTGCCGCACCAGGCGAACACGCGGATCATCGATTACGCAGCGAGGAAACTGGGAATCCCCGAAGATCGCGTCGTCGTGAACGTTGACCGGTACGGAAATACATCGTCGGGATCGATCCCGCTCGCACTCGCCGATGCGGAGACGGACGGGCGGCTCAAGCCGGGGACGACGGTATTGATGACGGGAATGGGCGCCGGCCTGACGTGGGGCTCGGCGCTGATGGAGTGGACGGCAAACGGAGGGAACAAATGATCGCTTTCTGCTTCCCAGGTCAAGGGTCGCTGGAAGAAGGGATGGGCCGGGAGATCGCCGAGGCGGTGCCCGAGGCGATGGAGGTCTATCGGGTCGGAAGCGACGCTTCGGGTCTCGACCTAAGGCATCTGTGCTTCGAGGCACCGATCCAGGAGCTCGTGCGCACGGACGTTCAGCAGCCGGCTCTGGTCGCCACGAGCCTGGCCGTCTTGGCCGCGTTGCAGACGCGCGGGATCGCGCCCGACTACGTCGTCGGTCATTCCGTCGGCGAGTTTGCAGCCATCGCCGCCGCGAGCTCGATCGAAACGGGCGCGGCGTTGGCGCTTGTGCGCGAGCGGGGCCTGGCGATGGCGGAAGCGGCGCGGGAGAGCGACGGGACGATGGCGGCGATTCTCGGGCTCGACGACGAGGTCGTGGAGGCGCTCTGCGCCGAGATCGAGGGCGTGTGGCCGGCGAACTACAACTGCCCGGGCCAGATCGTCGTCTCCGGTGAGGAGGAGGCTGTCGAGGAGCTGATCGGCCGAGCGTCGCTGCTCGGCGCCAAGCGGACGGTGCGCCTGAAGGTCTCGGGCGCGTTCCACAGCCCGCTCGTCGCGAAGGCAGCGGAACGGCTGAAGCCGGCGGTCGACAAGGTGCGTTTCGCGGATCCCGTGGCGCCGTTCATGTCCACGGTGACGGCCAAGATAGAGCCGGCGCAGCGGATGGCGGGCCTGCTGGTCGAGCAGATCACCGCGCCGGTGAAGTTCACGCACGCTGCGCACGGGCTCGTGAAGGAGGGCGTGAAGACCTTCGTCGAGGTCGGGCCCGGCAATGTTCTTTCCGGCCTGGTGAAGCGAATCGACCGCGGCGTGAGGACGGTCTCCGTGAACAATCTCGCCGGCCTCCGGAAGGCCGAAGAGACCATCTGAATCCCCTGTGCCCGACTTCTGCTCCCTCGAAGGCCGGACGGCGCTCGTCACCGGCGGCTCGCGCGGCATCGGACGTGCGATTGCCGCCGAGCTGGCCAACGCCGGAGCGACGGTCGTGATCGGCTATCGGGCGGGCGGCGAAGAGGCCGAGGCGGCTGCGGGCGAGATCGGTTGCCGAACGATTCAGGCGGATGTTTCTGATCCCGACGAAGCCAGGCGATTGGTCGAGGAGGCCGGCGATGTCGACGTCCTCGTCAACAACGCCGGCATTACCCGTGATGGGCTTCTTGCCAGAATGTCGGATGAGGACTGGCGCACGGTGCTGGACACGAATCTGGGCGGGACGTTCAACACTTGTCGCGCGGTTGTGCGCGGCATGATGAAGCGCCGGTCCGGCTCGATCGTCAATGTCTCGAGCATCGTCGGGGTGCATGGCAACCCCGGTCAGACGAACTACTCGGCGTCGAAGGCCGGGATCATCGGCTTCACCAAAGCGCTGGCGCGCGAGCTCGGCAGCCGTGGCGTGCGCGCAAACGTCGTCGCGCCGGGCTACATCTCGACGCGTCTGACGAACGAGCTGCCGGAGGAGCTGCGAAACACGATGCTCGCGAACACGCCGCTGGGACGATTCGGTGACGCCGAGGACGTCGCCGGCGCCGTCCGGTTCCTCGCCTCGGACGCGGCATCATTCGTGACCGGCGAAGTTCTGCTGGTCGACGGAGGCCTGGGAATTTGAGCATGAACGGACGGAGACGGGTCGTCATCACCGGGATGGGCGCGGTGTCTCCCCTCGGCAACGACGTCGAGTCCAGCTGGGACAACTTGACCGCGGGCCGCTCGGGCGCCGCGGACATCAAGGGTTTTGACGCGAGCGAGTATCCCGTCCACTTCGCCTGCGAGCTCAAGGACTTCGAGCCCGCCGACTGGATCGACAAGAAGCAGGCGCGGCGGATGGACCGCTTCGCGCAGATGATCGTGGCCGCCGCGATCCAGGCGCGCGACGACGCGGGGCTGGACATCGAAGCCGAGGCCGACCGGATCGGCGCGTCCATCGCCACGGGGATCGGAGGCCTGAAGGCGTTTCAGGACTGCTTCGAGACGCTGCTCGAGCGCGGGCCGGACCGCGTCAATCCGTTCTCGATTCCGCAGATCATCCCGAACATGGGAGCCGGCTGGGTCTCGATGTACCTCGGCACCCGGGGGCCTCTCTCGTCCCAGTGCACGGCCTGCGCCGCTTCGAACATGGCGATCGGCGAGGCTGCCGACGCAATCCGGCTCGGGCGCGCCGACGTGATGCTCGCCGGGGGAACGGAAGCCGGGATCACGCGGGTCGGAATCGCCGGGTTCAGCGCCATGCGTGCTCTCTCACGTCGGAACGATGCGCCCGAGGAAGCGAGTCGCCCGTTCGATGCGGGCCGCGACGGGTTCGTCATGGGCGAAGCGGGAGCCGTAGTCGTGCTCGAGGATCTCGAGCGGGCCAAAGCGCGCGACGCGAAGATCTACGCCGAGCTCCTCGGCTACGGCCTCTCGTCTGACGCACGCCACGTCACCGAGCCCGATCCGACCGGCGAGAACCCGGCGCGGGCGATGACGATGGCACTCACGGACGCGGGCATCAACAAGGACGAGGTTGACTACATCAACGCCCACGGCACCTCGACGCCGCTCGGGGACGCGAGCGAGACGCGCGTGATCAAGCTCGCGCTCGGCGAGGACAACGCGCGCGCGACGCCGGTCTCGTCGACCAAGGGCGCGACCGGTCACTGTCTGGGCGCGGCCGGAGCGCTGGAGGCGATCTTCACCATGCTCGCGGTCAACCGGAACACCCTTCCGCCGACGATCAACTACGACGAGCCCGATCCCAAGTGCGACCTCGATTACATCCCCAACGAGTCGCGCGAGGCGGATGTCCGCATCGGCGTCTCGAACTCGTTCGGCTTCGGCGGCCACAACGCCTGCATCGTGGTGCGGCAGTTCGACGGGTAGCCCGTGGAGCGCTGGGCCACCTTCGACTGCTACGGAACGTTGATCGACTGGAACGGAGGCCTGCTCGACGAGCTCGAGCGGCTCTTCGGCGTCCAGGACGCTCCCCGACTGCTCGAGCGCTACCACGAGCTCGAGCCCGAGGTCGAGCAGGATGGGTCGCTGCCGTACAAGGCCGTGCTGACGGAGACGGTCGTCCGGCTCGCCGAGGACGAAGGGCTTTCGATTCCGGAGGGAGAGGCGGATGCGCTCGTCCGCGCGCTACCTACCTGGGTGCCGTTTCCGGAGGTGCCCGCCTCGCTGGCCGAGCTCCGGCACCGCGGCTGGAACCTCGTGATCCTCTCCAACTCCGACCGCGACCTCATCACCGAGTCGATGAAGCGAATCGGTGTGCCGTTCGACCTGGCGATCGTGGCAGGCGACCTCGGCTCGTACAAGCCGGCGCACGCCCACTGGGAGCACTTCTACGACGTGACGACCGCGGACAAGGAGCACCACGTGCACGTCGCGGCCAGCCTCCTCCACGACATCGCGCCCGCGCGGGAGCTCGGACTTCGGACCGTCTGGATCAACCGGCTCGGCGAGAAGCCGGGGCCGAAGCCGGATCGAGAGCTCGACGACCTGAGCGAGCTCCCGGACACGCTGGACGAGCTCGTTCCGGCCGAGCCGTGACCGTCGAGCTGCGGGCACCGACTCTCGACGACCTTCAGGCGCTCACGGACCTGATCAACCGCGACGCCAATGAGCTCTACGGCGAGGACGAAGAGAGCGTTGAATCGATGCGCATGTGGCTCACGGGCCCGACGCTCAGGCCCGAGACCGACATCCGCGTTGCTGTCGCCAACGGGAGCTTCCGTGGCTACGTGGACGTCGATCCCGATCCCGAGCCGATCTACTGGGCGGACCTCCGCGTTCCCCCGTCAGAGGCCGACGAAGTCCGGCTGGCGCTCTTCGACTGGGTCGAAGGCCGGGCGCGAGAGCGCCGAGGCGAGGTCCTGCGCTTTCACACGGCGAGCGTCGACGAGCCGACACAGCAACTGCTCGAAGCTCATGGCTACCGCCTGATCCGGCACTTCTACCGCATGCGGATCGACTTCGACAGCGACCTCCCCGAGCCGCGATGGCCGCGGGGCCTGATGGTTCGGTCGGCCGCGCGCGAGGATGCCCAGCTGGCGTACGACCTGCAGCAGGAGACGTTCGAAGACACCTGGGAGTACGCGCGGATGCCTTTCGAGGCCTGGAAGCACGTCATGCTGAGCGAGGCGTGGTTCGACCCGACGCTCTGGTTCCTGGTTGAGCGCGACGACGAGCCGGCAGCGGTTGCGATTTGCCGGGAGCACGAGGGCGAGAAGGGTCTCGCCTGGATCAGCGTCCTCGGTGTGCGGACCGAGTGGCGTCGGCAGGGCGTTGGGCGCTCGCTGCTCCTCCACTGCTTCCATGAGTTCCGACGCCGCGGCTTTCACGCCGCCGCACTGGGGGTCGACGCGGACAGCCTCACCGGCGCGAACCGTCTCTACGAGAGCGCCGGCATGCGTGTCGTCCGGCGCTCGGACGTCTACGAGAAGGCGCTCTGATGTCGCGGCTCCGCGCCAAGTGTCCCGACTGCCTGGCCTACACGGCGGTTGCGCTCGACGGCGACTACGAGTGCCACGCATGCGGGAGAACGTTCGCCGC
>DASSXA010000288.1:0-9679 GCA_035704315.1 Gaiellaceae bacterium | reverse complement strand
CGTGCTCGAAGACGTTCACTGGGCCGACGAGGCGACACTCGACGCTCTCAGGCTGCTCGCGCGCAAGGTCGATCGCGCCGCTGTGCTCGTCCTCGTGACCTACCGCGACGACGAGCTCGACCGCACGCACCCGCTGCGCGCAGTCGTCGGCGAGCTGGCGACCCGCACTGCCGTGGATCGCGTCTCGATCGAGCCGCTCTCGCAAGACGGGGTCGCGGCGCTCGCAGGCGACGCGAACGTCGACACCGTCGAGCTCTATCGCAAGACAGGCGGAAACCCGTTCTTCGTCACCGAGGTGCTCGCTGCAGGAGACGGCGCGATTCCGCCAACCGTGCGGGATGCGGTGCTCGCGCGCGCCGGGCGACTGAGCGAGGGAGCGAGAAACCTCCTCGAAGCGGTCGCCATTGCACCGCCACACGTCGACGTGCCCTTGCTCGACGCACTCGCAGGGGAGGACGCCGGCACGCTCGACGAGTGTCTCGCCGCCGGAGTGCTCGTCGCCTCGCCGACCACGGTCGGATTCCGCCACGAGCTCACCCGGTTATCGATCGAAGAGGCGATCGAGCCTCGCCGCCGGCTGGCGTTGCACCAGCGGGCGCTCGCCGCCCTGGCGAAACCGCCACACGGCGCGCCCGACGCGGCCCGCCTTGCACACCACGCGGAGGCGGCCGGCGACGCCGAAGCCGTCCTTCGCTACGCGCCTGCCGCGGGCGCTCGCGCAAGCGCCCTGCGTGCGCACCGTGAGGCAGCCGGCCAGTACGCGCGCGCACTCCGCTTCGCCGACTCGCTGGATCCGGAGGCCCGCGCGGAGCTCCTCGAGCGCCACTCCGACGCCTGCTACCTCACCGACCGCTGTTACGACGCGATCACCGCCGTGGAGCAGGCACTCGAGGTCTATCGCACGACGGGCAACCGCTCGAAGGAAGGCGAGTCGCTCAGCCTGCTCTCACAGCTCCAGATGTGCCCGGCGAGCAGCGTCGAGGCGGAGCCGGCGGGGCGGCGCGCGGTCGAGGTCTTGGAGGAGCTTCCACCGGGCCCCGCGCTCGCGATGGCGTACGCGAACCTCGCCGCGATCCGCATGAACGTCGAGGACGCCGAGGGGACGGCGAAATGGGCCGGAAGGGCGATCGAGCTCGCCGAGCGCCTCGACGAGACCGTGCCCCTCGTCCACGCGCTCAACTCGCTAGGCGTGATGGAATTCCTGCTCGACGGCCCCGAGCACCGTGAGAAGGTGGAGAGGAGCCTCGACCTCGCACGCGATCACGGGCTCGAGGTTCACGTCCTGCGTGCCTACGGCAACATGGCGTTTGCAGCCGTCCGTCACCACGCGCACGACCTCGCGGAGCAGTACCACGCCGAGGGTCTCGCAATCGCCGCCGAGCCCGACTACGACCTCTGGCGCCTCAACCTGCTCGCGACGCGCTCTGTGCTGGAGCTCGAGCAGGGCCGCTGGGACGAGGCAGCCGAGTCGGCGAGGCTCGCGATGAGCGACCCGCGCAGCTCTCCCCTTCCTCGCATTCTCGGCGGCGTCGTGCTCGGGCTCGTGCGGGCTCGGCGGGGTGATCCGAGCGCCCGACCACTCCTGGAGGAGGCGCTCGAGTTGGCGGCGCCGAGCGGCGAGCTCCAGCGCATCGCACCGGCGAGCGCAGCGAGCGCCGAGCTGGCCTGGCTGACCGGCGATTCTGGCGCGATCGACGAGATCACCACCCCTGCCCTCTCGCTCGCCGAAGAGCGCGGTGCTCCATGGCTCGTCGGCCAGCTCGCTTGCTGGCGGCGCCGGGCCGGCCTCGACGAACCGGTCGCGCTCGGAGTGCCCGAGCCGCACGCGCTCGAGCTCGCCGGCAAGCCCGAGGAGGCCGCGGCGGCCTGGGACGGCCTGGGCTGCTCGTACGACGCGGCGCTCGCTCGAGCGGGCTCCGATTCAGTCGACACGCTCCGTCGTGCCCACGACGAGCTGGTGGAGCTTGGAGCCCAGGCGACGGCCGCGGTTGTCGCGAGGCGCCTACGCGAGCGAGGCGTGCGCGGAATCGCCCGAGGGCCCCGTGCGTCGACTCGCGCCAACGCGGCCTCGTTGACGGCGCGGGAGCTCGACGTCCTGCGTCTCATGTCCGACGGGCTCAGCAACGCGGCGATCGCGGAACGGCTCTTCCTCTCCGTTCGAACCGTCCACCACCACGTTTCCTCGATCCTGCGCAAGCTGGATGTCGGACGTCGGGGCGAGGCCGTCGCGGCGGCGCGCCGACTGGCCCTCCTGCAAGAGCGGTAGGCAACCGCCCAATCTAGGCAGTTCCACCGATGAATCGGCTAGCCGCCGGTCGTAGCGTCGAGGCGTTCCCAACGACAAGGAGACGCCCGTGGAGACCTACATCATCCTGCGCCGCGGCGGCTGGCGTACGCCCGAGGAGCTGAAGGAAGCAGCCGCGCGCTCGACCGCGTCGGGCGACCAGATGCCCGACGACATCCGCTGGATCCGAAGCTACGTGCTCGCCGAACCGGACGGCGGGCTCGGCACGGTCTGCATCTACCAGGCCTCGAGCCCCGAGGCGATCCGCACCCACGCCTACCGCGCCGGTCTGCCGGTCGACGAGATCGTCGCGGTCGCCGACACGGTCGTGGTGCTCCCGGATCCCGCTCCGGTAGCAGCCTGAAATCGACAGAGAGGAGAGTGAATGAAGCGTCTAATCGTTATCTGCATCGCCGCTGTCCCGCTGCTCGCGCTCGGCGGTTACGGAATCGCCCAGGCCGGCGACCGTTCCGACGTGGGAGGGGCGGCAACAGCGAACGCCCGCTTCCATAACCTCGACGCCGCCCAGCAGGCCGGCTACACCTTCCACCTGCCGGAGCTCAGCGGCAAGACCTGCATCTCGAACGGTTCCGTCGGTGCGATGGGCGACCACTTCGTGAACACGTCGCTGCTCGACGAGAAGCTCGATCCGGCACACCCCGAGGCGCTGGTCTACGCGACGAAGCCGGGCGGCGGTTTCCGACTGGCCGCGCTCGAGTACGTCGTGTTCAAGGGCGCGTGGGAAGACGTACACGGCGCGAACGCGGAGCCGCCCAAGCTGTTCGGGACGACGTTCGACCTCATCCCCAGCCCGAACCGCTTTGGCCTTCCTGCCTTCTATGCACTCCACGCGTGGCTCTGGGATCGCAACCCCAGCGGGCTTTTCTTCGCCTGGAACCCGAAGGTCACCTGCCCGCAGTAGAGCCCGTCCCCGGGCCGGGGCGCGTCGCGCCCCGGCCCGAGCGGTCGGCGTTGCCTGAGAACCACGCGTCCGGCACGCTTCGGCTCATGGAGGTGCCGGCGAGCGCTCGCAAGCTCATCGAATCGGACTCCCTCGCGCACCTCGTCACGATCAACCCGGACGGCACCCCACAGGTCTCCTGTGTCTGGGTCGGACTGGAGGGGGACGAGATCGTTTCCGGGCATTTGCGCGCCGACCAGCGGAAGCTGCAGAACGTCGCCCGCGATCCACGCGTCTCGCTTTCGATCGAAGGGACGGAGATCCAGCCGCCCGGCCTGAAGCAGTACCTCGTCGTCCGCGGACGGGCACGGATCGAGGAGGGAGGCGGCGACCTGCTGCAGCGTCTCGCACACATGTACCTCGGGCCCGACGTCAAGTTCCCGCCGATGGACGACCCGCCGGCGGGTTACGTCATGCGCACAACGGTCGAGCGGATCGGCGGAGTCGGTCCGTGGGCTTCGTAACCGAACCA
The DNA here is from genome assembly GCA_035704315.1 of Gaiellaceae bacterium. Classification (GTDB taxonomy): domain Bacteria; phylum Actinomycetota; class Thermoleophilia; order Gaiellales; family Gaiellaceae; genus JACDAN01. The sequence goes on along the minus strand of DASSXA010000288.1, from coordinate 5,962 downwards.
CTCTCGCTCCTCATGCGAAGCCAAGGTGATGGCAATCCGGCGCTCCACTCTTGCATTCGTCGCGGCGCTCATGCTCGGGCTGCTCGCAGGGGTCCAGAGAGCGGACGCCGCGACCGTGCTCGGTTCCGTCGATCCGGCCGCGCCGCCCGAGGCCTTCGCCTGCGCGGTCTACGCCTGTCCCTCCGGTAAGAGCGTCGGTTTCCGGCAACTGGCGCTCCACGGCTCCGATGTGGAGGTGGACGAGCCCGGCGTTCTGGTCTCCGCACGGGTCAACGCAAAGCGGATCACCGGTGGCGAGCAGCCCCGAATCGCAGTGCTGAAGCCCGCGGAGGAGGACGACATCGGCGTCACGATCGGCGGCTACGCCCCGCTCCCGGTCGTCTCGTCGAGCGCTGCCGTGCACGAGGTGCAGGATTTGCACCTGCCGGTAGAGCCCGGTGACTCGATCGGCCTCTTGCTGCCATCCGGCCAGGTCGACCTCGGGATGAGGACGCGCCGGCAACCGGACGGCACCGTGCAATGGTTCATCGAGCCCTGTGCGCCGTGCCACATGGACGGCGGCACGGGCCGCGAGCTGCTCTTCGAGGCAACGATCGAGCCGGACGCGGACGAGGACCTGCTCGGCGACGAGTCGCAAGACCCGGACTTCGGCCTGGACGAAGACCAGTCCGACGCGCCGGAAGAAGACGAGTTCGACGACTGGTTCGACGAGCTCGACGGCAACGAGCCTGCAGAGCCGACCTCGAGGCGAGCGGGGAGACTGCGCTTGCTCGATCTCGACCACGCGCGGAACGGCGACCTGCTCGTGAAGGTGGGTACGCCGGGCGCCGGACGCCTGGGCGGCGTCGTCACGACGTCTGCCGGACGCTGGGACATCGGCGCCCCGCGCACGATCGGCATAGGTCAGCGTCGTGCGAAGCGCTCTGCGCCGGTGCGTCTGCGCCTTCACCTCTCGAGGGCCGGCCGGCGACTGGAGCGGCAACCCGGCCGCCAGCGCGCGCGCATCGTCGTCTACCACCTCTCGGGCGACGGCATCAAGGTCACGATGCGCCAGATCCGGCTGTAGCTGAGCGGCAAGCGCAGCTGCGCTGGCTGGAGTGGCCGGCTCTACGCCGCCGCAAGGTCGCGCCGCCGGAAGATTGAGATGGCGGCGAGCGCTGCACATGCTGCCAAGCCCAACATGATCACGGCGGCCGTCGCTTCGAACGGCTCACCGGGGACGAGCCCGACGTCGTGGAAGGGCGAGAGAGCGAGTAGCAAGTCCGGGACTTCGAGCAGGGAGCCGAACAGCTCCCAGACGAAGGCGAGGCCCACGAGGCCGTAGGCGATCACCGTGCTCGCGTGCGGGACGAGCGCGAAGGCCAGGGCGCCGAGGCCGAGGAAGAGGAGCGCAGGCGGCAGGGTGTTCGCGCCGGCACCGAGCATCTCGGGCAGCGACACCTTCGCGCCCTGGCTGGCGGCCCCGGCCCAGGCGAGCAGGCCCGCGGCGAGGCCGACCGCGGCTGCTCCCGCCACGGCGAGCAGCAGGCGTTCTGCGAGCCAGCGGCCCCGTCCAACCGGAAGCGCGAGCAAGGTCTCCAGCCGCTGCTCGGCCTCCTCGTTGCGGACCGACGCGATCTGCATGCAGCAAAACAAGCTCACGGCGAGGATGAAGAAGATGAAGGAGAAGCCGAGCCAGCCCGCCGGCGTCACGACCGACCCGGTTCCCAGCTTCTCGAGCTGGCGCTGCACGTTCTCTGAGATCACGTCCGGCGTGGCGGCGTCGGAGATGACGCCCATCAGGACAGCGAACGCCCCGACCCCGACCAGCCAGGCAACCACAACGCCGCGCTCGGAGCGGAAGGCCTGCCCCACCGTCGATCCGAGCAGACGCAGACGGGGCGGCGCGCTGTCGCGCGCCGGAAGGAGCCCGCTGCCGATGTCACGGCGGACTGCAAGCGCCCAGGCTGTCACCAGCAGAAGCGGGGCGGCGAGGATGGGAAGGACAAGCACGAGCGGCTGCGGGCCGGCGAACGGCCGGAGCTCCTCAGTCCAGCCCAGCGGCGTGAGCCAACGCAGCCAGCCGAGCCCTGCAGATGAGATTGCGGCGATCATCCGCAGGACGAAGGCGATCGCGAGCACGCCCGTCGCAAGACCGGTCGCCATGCGCTTGGTCGGAGCAAGCTGGCTGGTGATCGCTCCGACGCCCACGAAGACCGGTATGACCGAGACGACCGCGAGTGCGAGGTAGGCCGAGCCGCCGACAGGGAGCTTCCCTGCGAGCAACGAGACGAAAAGCGCGAGCCAGAGCACAACGGCGCCGATGGCGATCGCGGTCAACTGCGCCAGGAACGCCTGACTCCGGCTGATTACGCCGGAGAGCACGAGCTCGGTCCGCCCCGACTCCTCTTCTGCGCGCATCGCGCGCACAGCGCCGAGGAGCCCCCACAGCGCCGCGAAGACCACCATCGTCCCCCCCACGCGCCAGCTGACATACCCCCCGACGGAGAGCAGGTCGCGTGGCGTGCCGTAGAGCATTCGCGCCGCATCGTTTTCCCCGACGGTGCGAGCGAAGTCCCGGCGCTCGGCGAGCGTGGGATAGCCCTCGCGGTACGCAGTTGCCTGGGTGACCGCGCTGACGATGAAGAGGAGCGCGAAGGCGATCGTTCGGACGCGCGAGTCGGCGAATGCCCGTCGAGCGACGGCCCTAGCGGCCCGCACGGCCTTCCCCGTTCTCGTAATGGTGCAGGAAGATCTCCTCGAGCGAGGGCGCCCGGCTCTCGAGCGAGACGACGGGGTAGTCGGCAAGGGCCTTGAGCAGCGGCGCCACGCTGCCGCTCACCTCGAAGCGAAGCGCGCTGGGTCCTGCCTCGGCGACTTGGATGCCGGGAAGCGGCGGGAGGTTCGGGACCGCGCCGTCGAACGTCACCTCGACCGTCTGCGCGCTCAGGTGCCGGAGGTCGGCGAGCCTGCCCTGGTCGACGAGCCGCCCCTGGCGCAGGATTCCGACACGGTCGCACACCGCTTCCACCTCGCTCAAGATGTGCGAGGAGAGGAACACTGTTTGACCGTTCTCCTTGGCCTCTTTCACCGTCTCCCGGAAGACCATTTCCATCAGCGGGTCGAGGCCGCCCGTCGGCTCGTCGAGGATGAGCAGGTCCGCTCGGCTGGCGAAGGCTGCGATCAGCTGCACCTTCTGGCGGTTCCCGTGCGAAAGCGCGCGGATCTTCTTCGAGGTGTCGAGCTGGAAGCGCTCGACGAGGAGATCTCGATAGGCGGTGTCGGCACCGCCTCGAACACGAGCGAGGAACTCGAGCGTTTCGGCGCCGGTCAGTCCAGGCCAGAGGGACGGCTCTGCGGAGACGTACCCGAGCCGACGGTGCGCAGTGACGGCGTCGTGCCAGGCGTCGACTCCAAAGAGCTCCGCGCGGCCGTCGGTCGGGCGGAGCAGGCCGAGCAACAATCGGATCGTGGTCGTCTTGCCGGCGCCGTTCGGACCTAGGTAGCCGTAGACCTCACCCGACTCCACGACGAGGTCGAGCGCGTCGAGGGCGAGCGTTTCGTCGTAGCGCTTCGTGAGCCCTTCTGTCCGGACAGCGTCGGTCACAGTTCAGGAACCCTCGCTCAGCTCGCGGATCCGCCGGGCGACCCGCTCGGCCGCCTCGAGCTCGACGTGGTGGCCGACGCCGTTCACGACCTCGAGCACCGCGCCCGGGATGGCGGCAGCGAAACGCGTTGCCGAGTCGGGAGGCATCACGTCGCTCTCGGAGCCGGACATGATGCGCGTGTCGCAGCGGACGTCGGAAAGGAATGCGTAAGGATCGACCGGCTCAGTGGCGAGCACTCGGCGATCCCAGCGGAACCGCCACTCGTGTCCGACCTGCTCGATCGAGCGCGCGGCCACGAGCTCCAGCTCTTCCGCCGCCAGTACCGCCGGTCGCACGCTGCGCTGGAGTCGCTCGACGAGAGCAGCCCGATCCGGCTCCAGCCGCTGCGCCGCGCTTCGCGAACGCTCGGCAAGCTCGGCGTCCGCATCCGTCCAGTCACTCTTGACGTCGACGGCGAGTACCCCGCTTATGCGATCGCTCCGCGTCGACGCAAGGAGCGCGACATACCCGCCGAGCGAATGGCCTGCGACGGTGACGTGCTGGAGGCCAAGCTGATCCATAAGCCACAGCAGGTCCCGCTCATAGTCCGCATAGCGGTACGAGTCGCGGTGGTCTCTGAGCCCGTGGCCACCGAAGTCGAGCGCGATCGACCTTCGCCCCTCGAGCAGCGGGGTAACGCGAAGCCAGTACGCCGCGTTGCAGGTCAAACCGTGCAGCAGAGCGACAGGCGGACCATCCCCTGTCGCGGTGTAAGCGAGCCGGCTCGTAGCGCGATTCTACGATGACGAGAGCATGATCTTCGCGGCCTACCCGACCCCGTTGTCCGCGGTCAGTTGCATGAAGAAACCATGATCCTGTATTGTCGGTTGCGTCACGCAACTCAGGGTGACGCGTCATGTCTTGCTCGCGAGCGAAACGCTGATGGCCCGCCGCTGGCAGGTCCTCCTCGTGACGTCGGTCGGCGTCTTCATGACCTTCCTGGACGTCACGATCGTCAACATCGCCTTCCCCGACATCAGGGCGTCGTTCCCGGGGAGCTCGCTGAGTGGGCTCTCGTGGATCCTGAACGCATACGCGATCGTTTTCGCCGCGGCGCTCGTGCCGGCCGGCCGGCTCTCTGACCGCTTCGGCCGCCGTCGCTTCTTCTTCGTCGGCCTGCTGGTCTTTCTCGCGGCCTCCGTCGTGTGCGGCGCAGCAGGTTCCGTAGCCGTACTCGTCGGGGCGCGCGTCGTACAGGCGCTCGGGGGTGCGATGCTGGTGCCCTCCTCGCTCGCTCTTGTGCTCCCCGAGTTTCCGCTCGAGCGTCGGGCCACCGCGACGGCGCTCTGGGGCGCCACCGGTGCAGTCGCTGCGGCGGCGGGCCCGTCGCTGGGTGGGGTGCTGGTCGACTGGCAGGGCTGGCGATCGGTCTTCTACGTGAACCTCCTGATCGGCCTGCCCGTCCTCCTGCCGGCTCGACGCGTGCTGCGCGAGAGTCGGCAGCCGCAAACCGCGCTACCCGACGCCCTGGGTGCCGTGCTGCTCGCCGCGGGCGTGGGCGCGCTCGCCCTGGCGATCGTCGAGGGGCCGGACTGGGGGTGGTCCTCGACCCGCGTGCTCGGTGCCTTCGCGGCCAGCCTCTTGTTGCTCGTCGGCTTCGTCTGGCGCTCGAGCCGGCACAGCGCCCCGGTGATCGAGCTCTCGCTCTTCCGGGTTCGCTCGTTCGCCGTTGCCAACGCGGGTGGGTTCGTGTTCGCGCTGGGCTTCTACGCACTCTTGCTCTGCAACGTCCTCTTCCTCACCGGCGTGTGGGGCTACTCGATCCTCGAGGCCGGCGTCGCGCTCACACCCGGCCCGCTCATGGCCGCGCTCGCGGCGCCGATCGGCGGTCGGCTCTCAGACCGCTTCGGGCAGCGGTTTGTGGCAGTCCCCGGGGGGCTAATCTTCGCGGCCGGTGCGCTTCTCTTCGCGCTCGGCATTGGGGAGCAGCGTTCCTACGTCGCCGAGTTCCTGCCGGCCACGCTGCTCACAGGCGCCGGAGTGGGTCTCAGCTTCGCCGCCTTCGGGAGCGCCGCAGTCGCCGAGCTCCCGCGTAACCGCTATGCGACTGGGGGCGCAATCTCGAACTGCTTCCGTCAGATCGGCGCTGCGCTCGGTATCTCCGCGCTGATCGTCGTTCTCGGCACTCCGTCCGCGGCTGACGCACTTCACGACTACCAGCGCGCGTGGGCGCTGATGGCGCTCACAGGTGCGCTGGCGGCCCTGGCGGGAGTGGCACTTGGCCGCGTCCACGCCCGCTACGGGGCCGAGGAAGCGGGCGAAGGTGCCAACCTCACACCTGCCCTCGCCGAAAAGGAGTCCGGCGCCTGATGAACGTCGAAGGCAAGACGATCCTG
>DASSXA010000072.1:0-3844 GCA_035704315.1 Gaiellaceae bacterium | reverse complement strand
CGCCACTGGAAGGCGCTCTGGAGGGCCAGCAGCCGCTCCCGGCGCTCAGGATGGTCTCCCGTCGGGTGGAGCCGAGCCATGTCGGCATGGCTGATCAGCTCCAAGGTCTAATCGGTGCGGCCCGCGAGCCGGTCGGCCGATTGGTTCAGGCCCCAGCTGCGAAGGAGGGAGGACGCCTCCGCCCACGTTGGGGATTGATCTGAGAGGGGAGGGAGTGGGGCAGAGGCGTCGAGGGTGGCTATTCGCCGGTAGAGCAGCAAGTCCTCCCGGTTCTGCGGAAAGCGGCCCGCCTCGAGCAGCGCGTCGAGGGATCCGTATTGCGCGAGCAGCGAGGCCGCCTTCTTGGGTCCGACGCCGGGTGCCCCGGGCAGCTTGTCGGATGGGTCTCCGCGCAATGCGATGAAGTCCGGGACCTGCTCGGGCTCGACGCCGTAGCGTTCCCGGACCTCGGCCGGTCCGATGCGGGCGAGCTCCGAGACGCCGCGGACGGGAGTGATGACGGTCGTCTGGTCGCTGACCAGTTGGAAGGAGTCGCGGTCCGATGTCACCACCACCGCATGGCCTCCATCGGCCTCCTCCGATCGAACGGCGGCGGCGAGGAAGTCGTCTGCCTCGTAGCCCGCTTCCTTGGCAGCTGCGAATCCGAGCGCGTGGACGAGCTCCGGCAGCATGTCGAGCTGCTCGAGCAGCGACTCGTCGAACACACGCCCCGCTTGGTAGCCGGCGAAGGCCTCGTGCCGGTAGGTCGGGACGGTGAGGGTGTCCCAGCCGACGAAGACGGCCCGCGGCTCCTCCATCTCCCACAGACGAGTGAGCATGTTCGTGAACCCGACGACCGCGTTGTGCCGGATCGACTTGGGCAGGGCGTGGTAGGCGCGGTGAGCCAGCGAGTCGCCGTCGACGACCAGCAGCGGAGCCGCCGGGCCCGTGGGGTCAGACCCCGTCACGAGCGTGTGCCAATCCGTCCACGACGTGGACAGGTCCCACCACGCGTCTGCGCTGACGCAAGCCAAACGGTGGAGTCGTTGTCACACATCCGCGCGTCAACTGTCCTTCTTACGGCACGGGGTCTGACCCCAACGAAGCACCGAGCCGTCACAGGGTTCGCTCGAGGGAGTGGATCGCGTCCATCAGGCGTTCGGTCGCAACCTTGGCCGCCTCTCGAAGTTCCATGTGCTTCAGGTCGTCGAGCTCGACCGGAGGGCCATAGGCAACCCTTAGCGGTCCGAGCTTCATCAGGCTCTCCGTCCCTCCGATCGCCGCCGGAACCAGTGGAACTTCTGCTGTGAGCGCCACTCGGGCCGCACCCGTCCGCGGCCGCGGCCTGCGCCTCTTCGAGCCCTTGTTCCGCCTCGTGCCCTCGGGGAAGATCGCCACGACCTCACCAGACCGCGCCAGCTCGATCGCGCGGTTCAGCGCCGCCTCATCGCCGAGCCCGCGGTGCACAGGAAACGCACCGGCCTCGTCCAGCACCCATTTCAACGGCCGCTTGTAGATCTCGGCCTTGGCCATGAAGCGCACCTGCCGCCCTGGGTAGAGCGGAATCGCGAGCGGCCAGGGATCCAGATTGGACATGTGATTCGCGGACAACACGAAGCCTCCGTCCGCCGGCAGGTTCTCTTCTCCCTTGCTCCGAAAGCGGAAAAGACGGCGCATTGGGCCCACGGTCAGGAGCCCGATCAGCCGATAAGCCCACGATTTCACCCCCGCGCAGTATCCCTTCTCCCGAAAGGGCCGCGTTGGCCCGCTTCGCTACCCTGCGGCGCGTGAAGACGCTGGTCATAGCGGAAAAGCCATCGGTTGCGCGCGACATCGTCGACGCCCTTCCTGGCAGCTTCGACAACAACAAGACCTTCTACGAGGGCGACGAGTACGTCGTCACCTTCGCGGTTGGGCACCTGCTCGAGCTGACCGAGCCCGAGGACTACGACGAGCGCTTCAAGAAGTGGCGCATGGCCGACCTGCCGATCATCCCGGAGGAATTTCGGGTGCGGCCCCGCGATGCCAAATCGAAGAAGCAGCTGAATGTGATCCACAAGCTGCTCAAGCGCGACGACATCGACAATGTCATCAACGCCTGCGATGCCGGGCGCGAGGGCGAGCTGATCTTCACGCACGTCTACGAGACTTCCGGCGTCGACAAGCCCGTCCAGCGTCTCTGGATCAACTCCATGACGAAGCAGGCGATCCGCGAGGGCTTCGAAAGTCTCCGTCCCGACAAGCAGCTGGAGCCCCTGAGAGAGGCGGCACGCTCACGCTCCGAGGCCGACTGGCTCGTCGGCATGAACGCCACCCGCGCGGCGACGATTCGCGGCCGCGCGTGGGTCGGCGGGGTCGTCTCCATCGGCCGGGTACAGACCCCGACGCTCGCGATGATCGTCAAGCGCGAGCGCGAGATTCAGGCCTTCGTTCCGGAGCCCTACTGGCTCGTGCACGCCACCTTCGATCCTCGCTACGAGGGCCTCTGGTTCGAAGGCGAGGAGACGCGGCTCAAGGACGGCAAGCGCGCCGACGACATCGTTGAGAAGGTCAAGGGCAAGACCGGACGGGTCGAGTCCGTCGAGCGCAAGGAACAGTCCGAGCGCGCGCCGCTCCTCTATGACCTGACCTCACTGCAGCGGGACGCGAACCGCCGCTACGGCTTCTCGGCCCGCCGGACGCTGAGCGCCGCCCAGTCGCTGTACGAAGGCAAGAAGGCGATCACATACCCGCGCACCAACTCGCGCTACCTGTCCGGGGATCTCGTGCCGCAGCTGAAGCCGACGGCCGGGACCCTTGTTCCAATCACGGAATATGCCGAAGCCGCCCGGTATGTGCTCGCGCTCGACCAGCTCCCGCTAGGGCGGGTCGTGAACGACGCCAAGGTGGACGACCACCACGCGATCATCCCGACCGATATCACCCACGAACTGAACGAGTTCTCTCCCGACGAGCGGCGCATCTTCGATCTGATTGCGAGGCGCTTCCTCGCCGTCTTCCATCCGCCGGCGCGCTACGCACGGACGACCGTGATCACGGAGGTCGAACAGGAGCGCTTCCGCACCCGCGGCAAGGTCACCCTTGAAGCCGGGTGGCGCGGGGTCTACGGCCTGGAGGCCGACGACGCGCAGAAGAAGCAGGACGAGGACACCGAAGGCGAGGGCGAGCTCCCCGAGCTCAAGCAGGGTCAGGAAGTGCGCTGCGTCGAGGCCGAGAGCGAGGCGAAGGAAACGAAGCCGCCGCCCCGCTACACCGAGGCGACGCTGCTCTCAGCGATGGAGACAGCCGGCAAGCTCGTCGACGAGGAGGAGCTCCGGGAGGCGATGAAGGAGAGCGGGCTCGGCACGCCGGCAACCCGCGCCGAGATCATCGAGACGCTGATCCGCCGCGAGTACATCGAGCGCGTGAGCAAGGATCTCCAGCCGACCCCAAAGGGCCTGCAGGTAATCACGATGCTCGAATCGCACCCCGTCACCTCACCGGAGCTGACGGGTGGGTGGGAGAAGCAACTGCGGGACATCGAGCACGGCTCCGGCGACCGCTCGGCCTTCATGAACGGGATCGCCGACTTCACGAAGGCGACAGTGGACGAGATCGCCAACCTCGACAAGGAGAAGCTCCGCCCCGAGCGCGCCGAGCTCGGCCTCTGCCCGCGCTGCGGCGCCGAAACGGGCGAGATCATCCGCGAGAACGCAAAGGCATACGGCTGTACGAGCTGGAAGAGCCGCGAGGAGCCCGGCTGCGGATTCGTGATCTGGAAGCGCGTCGCCGGCCGCACGCTGACCCCCGAGATCGCCAGGCAGTTGCTCGAGGAAGGAAAGACACGCGAGGTGCTCTCAGGCTTCCGATCCCGCGCCGGCAAGCC
>DASSXA010000408.1:0-6556 GCA_035704315.1 Gaiellaceae bacterium | reverse complement strand
GAGCACTAGACTCGCCACGTGGCCGAGCACATCGACGTTTCGATCGAGCATCGCAATCTCCCTGAGCCGGCGACCGACGAGAAGCCGCACCCGAACACGTGCCCCAAGTGCGGCTCGCACTACCGCGACGACGAGCTCGCGGAGAACCTCCGCGTGTGCCCGCAGTGCAATCACCACTTCTCCGTGCGAGCGCGCGAGCGCATCCTCCAGCTCGCCGATGAGGGAACGTTCAGGGAGGAGGCGGCAGGCCTCCGCTCCCAGGATCCGCTCGAGTTCTTCGACCAGCGCCCGTATCCCGAGCGCCTCGCCGAGGCCGAGGTCTCCACGGGGCTCGGCGACGCAATGGTCATTGGCTCGGCCGCGATCGAGCGCGTGCCTTGCGAGCTCGCCGTCATGGACTTCGGCTTCATGGGCGGCTCGATGGGCAGTGTCGTAGGCGAGAAGTTCTGCCGCGCCTGCGAGAGCGCGGCCGAGGGCCGCTTGCCGCTCGTCAGCGTCACCGCGTCGGGCGGCGCGCGCATGCAGGAGGGGATCCTCTCGCTGATGCAGCTGCCGAAGACGATCTGCGCGGTCGAGGACTTGAAGGACGCCGGAGGCGCGATGATCAGCGTGATGGCACACCCGACGACGGCCGGCGTGCTGGCGAGCTTCGCGTCGCTCGGCGACGTGATGGTTGCCGAGCCCGGCGCCCTGCTCGCTTTTACCGGCCCCCGTGTCGTGCAGCAGACGACGCGAGAGAAGCTGCCCGAGGACTTCGGCCTCGCCGAGCAAAACGTCCGCTTCGGCCATCTCGACGGGATCGTCGGCCGGCACGACCTTCGTCCCTATCTAGGACGGGTCCTGCGACTCTTCGACCGGAACCACAATGGCCAATGAAGCCGAGCTCCACCTGCGGAACCGCCTGAGCCGCCTTCGCGGCCTCGGCCTCCTGCGAGGGACGCGAATCTCCGGCGAGCTCTCGCGGCTCCAGCGCCAGCTCGAGAAGATCTCGGAGGCGAGCGACGAGGAGATCTGGCAGCACGTCGAGCTCGCGCGTCACCCCGAGCGGCCCTACACGCTCGATTACGTCGAACGGATCTTCGACGACTTCGTCGAGCTACACGGCGACCGGGCGCGGGCGGAGGACCCGGCGATGATCACGGGCCTGGGTCGGTTCCGGGGCCAGACGGTCGCGCTCGTCGGCCACCAAAAGGGGCGAGACACGCACGAGCGGATCCGTCGCAACTACGGAATGACCTATCCGGAGGGCTACCGCAAGGCCATGCGTCTGATGGATCTGGCCGAGCGGCATCGCTTTCCGATCGTCTCCCTCGTGGACACGCCCGGCGCGTACCCCGGCGTCGCGGCAGAGCAGCACGGCCAGGGCGGTGCGATCGCCCGCAGCCAGGCCCTGATGAGCCGGCTCACGGTGCCCATCGTCGCCTGCATCATCGGCGAGGGGGGGTCGGGCGGCGCGATCGCGATCGCGCTCGCGGATCGCGTGCTCATGCAGGAGAACGCGATGTACTCGGTGATCTCGCCCGAGGGCTGCGCCGCGATCCTCTGGCGCGACGGCGGTGAAAAGGTCAAGGCGGCCGCCGCGCTCAAGCCGGATGCTGCGAACTGCCTGAAGCTCGGGGTGATCGACGCCGTCGTTCCCGAGCCGGAAGCCGGGGCTCACGAGGACTGGAACGAGGCCTCGCGGCTCCTCAGCGAGGCTCTGCAAAGCTCCCTCGAAGACCTGCAGCAGATCTCCGGCGATGAGCTTCGGCGCAGGCGTCGAGCGCGTTTCCGGTCGCTCGGCGTCTTTGCGGAATCCACTGCTTCCACAGCCGAGCCAATCGCGCCCGCACCCGTTCGGAAGTAGGAAACGTCCGGTTATGGCCGCGTGCCCTGTGGGTAACACGTGCCTATGAGGCCGATCTGGAGCGGGACGATCTCCTTCGGGCTCGTCAGCGTGCCGGTGCGCATGTTCTCCGCCACGCAGTCGAAGGACCTCAAGTTTCACTTCTTGGACCGGCGGGACATGGCGCCGATCGGATACGAGAAGGTCCGCAAGGACAACGGGAAAACCGTGCCGGCCGACGAGGTCATTCGGGGATACGAGATCAGCAAGGGGCAGTACGTTCCCCTCGAGGACGAGGATCTGGACCGGCTCGACATCGAGCTGACGCACTCGATCGACATCACCGACTTCGTCTCCGGCGACGAGATCGATCCCCTGTATTTCCAGAAGGGCTACTACCTCCTTCCGCGGGAAGGCGCCGAAAAGCCGTATCGCCTGCTCGTGCGAGCGCTCGAGGAAACCGGGAAGGTTGCGATCGCCAAGGTGGTGATCCGGAACAAGCAGCAACTCGCGGCGATTCGTCCTCACGACGGCGTCCTCGTTCTCGAGACCATGTATTACCCCGACGAGATCCGCGAGCCTGAGAAGGTCGGCGGCAAGGGCAAGCTCGAGCCCGCCGAGGTCGAGATGGCAAAGTCGTTGATCGAGAATCTGAGCGGCTCGTTCAAGCCTGACAAGTACAACGACGAGTTCCGCAAGGAGCTGCTGCGGTTGCTTCGGGCGAAGGCGAAGGGCAAGGAGCTTCCGGAGCCCAAGCAAGAGGAGGAGGCCGAGGTCGTCGACCTGATGGCTGCGCTGCGCGAGTCGGTCGAGCGCACCACGAAGGAGCAGACAGGGAACAAGCGAACGACACGGAGGCGAAAGCCGGCGAAGAAGGCCAGCTAGCCTCTCGCCCTAGTGTCCCTCCGGGCGACGCATACCGGCTTTTGGGCGGCTGCAAAGGTGCGACAGTCTGGAGCCTCAGGTCGCGCCCATATTTGTTCAATATGGACACGACCTGAGTCCGCAGCCTCTCGCGCTTTTCGCGCGCCAAAAGCGCGGCGGCGCCCCCCGAAGGGACACTAGTGGCCAAGCTCGCCGAGTACCGTAAGAAGCGCGACCCAAAGAAGACCCCGGAGCCCTTCGGCGGCACGAAGAAGGGCAAGCAGCCGATCTTCGTCGTCCAGCGCCACGACGCGCGCCGACTTCACTACGACTTTCGACTCGAGCGTGACGGTGCGCTTGCCAGCTGGGCCGTCCCGAAGGGGATCCCCCTCGAGCCCGGCCAGCGCGCGCTCGCCGTCCACGTCGAGGATCACCCGCTCGAGTACGCGAAGTTCGAAGGCCAGATTCCCAAGGGCGAGTACGGCGCCGGGCTCGTGGAGATCTGGGACAAGGGCACCTACGAGCTGCTCGAGGAGAAGAAAAACGGCGGACTCACGGTGCGGCTCCATGGGAAGCGCCTCGACGGGACGTGGACGCTCGTCCCTGCCAAGCTCGACGGCAACCCCAAGAACTGGCTCATCCTCCGCAAGCGTGAGGACGGCGCGGCGGCGCCACGCAAGCGGCGCGTCTACAGCCCGATGCTGACGACGCCGGCGACCGACGTTCCCCGCGGTGAGGACTGGCTGTTCGAAGTCAAATGGGACGGCTATCGGGCGATCGCGTACCTCGAGGCCGGGGAGCCGACGCTGATGAGTCGCAAGGCAAACGATCTCACCAAGCGCTTCGAGTCAGTCGCGAAGGAGCTCGTCAAGGCGGTGAAGACGCCGGACTGCGTGCTGGACGGCGAGGTCTGCGCGCTGGACGAGGAAGGCCGCGCCACGTTCTCGGCGATGCAGCAGGGCAAACCGGGCACCCGCTACATCTACGTTGCCTTCGACCTGCTCGAGCAGGAAGGCCAGCCGCTCATAGATCTCCCGCTGACCGAACGGCGCGAACGGCTGAAGAAGCTGCTCGACGGGCGCAACCGGACGGTCCAGCTTTCCGAGGCCTTCGACGACGGGCAGGCGCTCTTCGAGGCCGCCAAGCAGCAGCGCTTCGAGGGGATCGTGGCCAAGCGGCGCGAGTCCCGGTATCTCCCCGGCAAGCGGACGCGCGAATGGCTGAAGATCAAGACCCATGGCCGGCAGGAGTTCGCAATCGCCGGCTACACGGAAGGGCAAGGTCGGCGGTCCGGGAGCTTTGGGTCACTGATTCTCGGCTACTACAAAGACGGAGAGCTGGCCTACGCGGGAAACGTCGGTACGGGCTTCAACGACGCCGAGATCGACAGGCTGCTCCGCGAGCTGCGCCCGCTTGAGCGGAAGGACCCGCCGTTCTCGAGCGTCCCCAAGATGCCGAGAGTGCGCAGGGATGCGATTCATTGGGTGGAGCCGAAGCTCGTTGCCGAGATCGAGTTCGTGGAGTGGACACACGACGGTCGGCTTCGGGCACCCTCGTATCAGGGGCTTCGCGACGACAAGACGGCAAAAGACGTTCGACGGGAGGCTCCGGAGCAGACGCAACAGATTCCCAACGAGATCCGCAAGGGCAAGCGGGTGCTCAAGCTGTCCAATCTGGACAAGCTCTTCTGGCCCGACGAGGGCATCACCAAGGGCGACCTGCTCGCGTACTACCGCGATGTCGCCCCGGTGCTCGTCCCGCACCTCAAGGACCGCCCGTTCACGATGAAGCGCTACCCCGACGGCGCCTACGGGAAGTTCTTCTTCCAGAAGGACGCGCCGACCCACATCCCCGACTGGATCCCGACGCGGGAGTTCACCGTCACCACGCGCGATTCACCGCGACAGCGGAGGAAGATCCGCGCCCCGCTCGTGAACGACGACCTGGCGCTGCTCTGGATGGTGAACATGGGCTGCATCGACATGAACACGTGGTACTCGCGGGTCGACAAGCCGAATCGCCCGGACTTCGTGCTCTTCGATCTCGACCCGTCCGACGACGTGGGGTTCAAGGAGACGATCCAGGTTGCGCTGCTCGTCAAGCAGGTGCTCGACGCGCTGGAGTTGGAGAGCTGCGTCAAGACCAGCGGCTCCGACGGCATCCACGTGCTCGTTCCGATCGCCCGCCGGCACACGTTCGACCAGACCCGCGAGTTCTGCGAGATCGTCGCGTCGACGCTAGCCCGCACCCATCGCGGGCTCGTGACGACCGAGTGGACGCGGGCCAAGCGGCGCGGCGTCCTGATCGACTCGAATCAGAACGGCGAGGGGAAGACGATCGCCTCGGTCTACTCGGTGCGGCCTCGTCCGGGGGCGCCCGTTTCGACGCCCCTGCGCTGGGACGAGGTGAACGACAAGCTCGATCCGCGCGAGTTCACGATGGACGTCGTTCGCTCGCGAATCCAGGAGCACGGCGACTTGTTCGAGCCCGTGCTGCACGGTCGTCAGTCGCTGACGGACGCTCTGAAGCGCGTCAGGGCGCAATGAACTTGTAGATCCGTCCGACGACGTCGAAGCCGAGCCGCCGGTACCACTCCTTCGGCCAGTCCTCGTCGTCGGCGACGAGGTAGACGAGGTCGGCGCCGTTGCGCCGTGCTTCGTCAACCGCCCGAAGCACGACGGCCGTCGCGTAGCCCTTCCCGCGGTGCTCGTCGACGGTTGCGACGTCCTCCACCTGGGCGATGTCCTTGCCGACGTAGAGGTCGGTCCAGGCCACGATCTCGCCGTCGACCGTGACGGCGAAGAAGCGGGTATCGGCGCGCTCGCCGAGCAAGATCTTTGCGTCGAGGATCTGCTCCGCCAGCTCCGGATTGCCCCAGGGCTCGGCGAGGATTCGTTGTTTGCGGCCAGGCCGAAGTGCTGCTTGATCGACCTCGCGGGCGATCGAGAGGTCGGCCGTTTTTCCAGGCTCCCGTCGCTGCACCATGAAGATGTGACGCTGCGTCCGCCAGCCGAGCGCGTCGAACTCGGGTCGTAGCCGCTTGCCGAGGTCGTCGTCGAACGTGACGATCACGCGGTGGCTCCGTCCGGCGCCACCGAGGATCCGGTCCGCTTCGGCGATCGCCTCGCCGGCGTCTCGAGCTCGGTCGACGAAGAGGAAGTTCGAATCGTGGCGAGCAGGAAGCTCCGGCGTCAGTACGCCGTGCCCGAGTGGGGAGGCGACCTTCTCCGTCCCGGCCATGTCCACGGCGTGCTCGAACGCGTGAATGCGCTCGAGATCGTCAGCTGCGCGTGCTTCCTGATTGGCCACTGTCTCGTAGCATCGCGGACGTGGCACCTCAGGTATCGGTAATCGGGAGCGGCGTGGAGCACGAGCGTTCCGCCGAGGAGGTGGGACGCCTGCTCGCCGAACGCGGCTGCACGGTCGTGACCGGCGGTGGAGGAGAAGTCATGGCCGCAGCGGCTCGCGGCGCGAAGAAGGCGGGCGGCGCGACGATCGGGATCCTTCCCGGTGACCGCCACGAGGCCGCGGGCGAGTGGGTCGACTACGTAGTCGTCAGCGGCGTCGGGCATGCGCGGAATCTCGCCGTGGCGGCGTCGGGTCAAGCCGTCATCGCGGTGGGTGGAAGCTGGGGAACGCTCTCCGAAATCGCTTTCGCGCGAAGGCTCGGCCGTCCAGTCGTGATTCTGGAACCTGGGTGGGAGCTCGACGGCGACGGCATCGAACGAGCCAACTCTCCGGCCGAGGCCGTCGAGCGGGCGGTCGCGCACTTCGGGCTGGGGTCAGACCCCGTCACGAACGTGTGACGATTTCTCCACGTTCCGGACATGACCCCTGACCCTCGGGCCCACGACGTAGCCAAGGGCG
>DASSXA010000361.1:0-2773 GCA_035704315.1 Gaiellaceae bacterium | reverse complement strand
TCCTGCGCGGCAGTGTGCGTGACAGCATCCTCGGCCGCGTGGCCGGAGGCGGTCATGACGCCGTCGTGCGCGCCGGCGCCCGGAGCGCCGAGCGCGGTGAGTACAACCGTTCCAATGAGCGTGATGACCAGTCGGGACCGCCGAGCTCGGCCTCCTCTTCCGCAGGATTCTTTTGACCCTAGGCGCCGTCGACGGCGGTTTCTACTGGCTCTTGGTCGAGTATCCGCTGTCTCGAGCGGACCGGTCTCCGCAGGCTGAGCGTCAGGTTGGCCCCGACGACGAGCGTCGGGGCTCTCAAGTTCTCGACGTTGTGACCACCACCGTCGCCACGCTTGCGGATGTGGTCGACCTCAAGGTTGGCGGTGCTTCCACACTGGGAGCAGTACGGATGCGAGCCGAGAAGCTCCGCTCGCTTGCGGCGGTACTCAGCTGGGTAGCGCTCCCAGCCTGAGGGACGGCGAGCATCCTTCACACGTTGGGCATGCTTCCTGCACTCGGCGCACTTGCCTCCCTGTGCATCCACCGGGACGTGCTTAACGCAGCAGCCCGAGCAGAGACGGAGCCTCACTTCTTCGTGCTCTTCTTCGCGCTCTGCGCCCGAACCGCCACAAGGCGGGCGAGAAGTTCGTCACCGAGTACCGCGACCAGCCGATGGGCGTTCACGGCCTGCACAAGTGGTGGTACCGCTGTCTCCAGCGGGCCGGGATCGTCGCCGAAGGGCGTCACGAGCGGCCGGAAGATGCACTCCGCTCGGCAAACCGCCGGTCAACGGGTGCCCGACAAGACCGGGAACCTAAAAGCGGTTCAAAAGCTGCTCGGCCATTCCTCGATCACGACAACGGCCGACATCTACACCGATTGGGACATTGACCAGCTTGCCGAGACGATGCGTGGAGTCGCGGAGGACGAAAGGTGAATCTTTCCCGCCAAGCCTCTCCGATTCCGCTCAACGAAGCGATGAATGCGCCTGGCAGGAATCGAACCTGCGACCTCGCGCTCCGGAGGCGCGCGCTCTATCCCCTGAGCTACAGGCGCGGGACCTGCAGTCTAGCCTCGCCGGATCAGAGCCACCCCGCCCGCCTGAACGAGGTGTAGAGGAACAGGCACACAGACGCCATCGCGGCGAGCGCAAGTGGGTAACCGAACCTCCACCCGAGCTCGGGCATGTGCGTGAAGTTCATCCCGTAGATGCCCGTGATCAGCGTGGGGACGGCGACGATCGCGGCCCAGGCTGAGATCTTTCGAACGTCCTCGTTCTGCCTGACGCTGATCTGCGTCAGATTGGCGGCGAGGACACTCGTCAGCAGCTCGCGAAAGCCTTCCACCTCACGCATATAGCGGATCAGGTGATCCTCTACGTCGCGAAAGTACGGGAGCAGTTCGGCGGGAATGTGCTCCAGGTCAGGTTGCTGGAGCCGGTCGAGGGGCTCGACGAGCGGTGAAATCGCCGCATACAGCTTGAGAACTTCCCGCTTCATCGCGTAGATCAGCTTGGGCGGTGTCGCCCGCTCGTCCGAGAACACGTCGGCTTCGAGCTCGGCGATGTCCTGCTCGAGCGCCCCGATCACCGGGCCGTAGTCGTCGACGACGTCATCGACGATCGCATAGAGCGCGGCCGCGGGGCCAAGTCGCAGAAGCTGCGGGCGCTTCTCGAGCCGGTGCCGGACGTCGTGGAGCGCGGCCTCCCCGTGACGCACGGTGATGATAAATCCGTCGCCGACGAAGACCAGGATCTCTCCGAGCTCGATTCGCGCGTCGGGCTCGATGTATCGAGCCGTCTTCAATACAACGAGCAGCCCTTCGTCGTAGACCTCCAGCTTCGGGCGCTGATGAGCCTGGATCGCGTCCTCGACGGCGAGCTCGTGCAGGTTGAACTCGCGAAGAACGGAGTCGAACTCCGCTTCGCTGGGATCCTGCAGCTCGATCCAGGCGAAGCTCTTCCCGTCCCGGCAGGCCTCGAAGGCGTCCTCGAGCTTGAGCTTCCCGGGACGGCGCGACCCGTCCTGATACACGGCCATGTCGACGATCATCGTTCTCTGATTATGGGTCGTACACGCAGGGAGGCAGAGGATGTGGGCGGTAGAATGGCGAAGCCATGAGGACGGACGACCCGCTCAGTACCGATGCCCAGCCTGCCCCGCATCCGGTCGCGCTCCCGCGCCACGCGCGAGGTCGTGGCGCCCCCTGCGCGCGAGCCGGCTGAGCTCACCGCCCACGGCCTCACCTGGGTCCACCTCGACTCGCCCACGCCGGAAGAGGCAATGGCGCTGGCCGAGCGCTTCGGCTGGCACCCGCTCGACGTGGAGGACGTGCTCTCCAAGCGCCAGCGGCCGAAGGTCGACGAGTACGACGAGTACCGCTTCATCGTCCTCCAGTTTCCGGTCTACGACAAGGCCGTCCAGCGGCTGAACGCCGGCGAGCTCGACGCCTTCCTCGGTCCGGATTACCTCGTCACGCTGCCGAAGGTCGCGCTGCTCCCGGTTACCCGGCTCTTCCAGCGCTGCGTGGACGACCCTGAGCTACGAGAGAGCCTCTTCAGCAAGGGCTCCGGATACCTCCTGTACCACGTCCTCGATGACCTCTTCGACTACTGCTTCCCGATCCTCGACAAGATCGGGCACAAGCTCGACACGGTCGAGGACGACATCGACGAGGGCCGCTTCGAGGAGATCGTCCGCGACATCTCCCGCGTGAAGCAGGAGATCATCAGCTACCGCAAGATCATCAAGCCGCAGCGGCCCACATTGCGCCTCCTCGAGCGGCACGTGGAGCG
>DASSXA010000310.1:0-3927 GCA_035704315.1 Gaiellaceae bacterium | reverse complement strand
ACCCACGTGCCGTCGAAGCCGTCGCCGGCCTCACGGACCTTGTCTTCGCGCACTTTGGAGAGCGCGGTCTCGTTCACCTCGGGATCGCGGCGGCTCGGGATGAATGCAGCCATGCCGCCCATCGCGTGGGCGCCGCGCCGGTGACAGGTCTTCACGAGCAGCTCCGTGTAGGCGCGCATGAAGGGCGTCGTCATCGTCAGCTGCGCGCGGTCCGGGAGCACGAACTCGGGGCGGGCACGGAACTTCTTGATCAGGCTGAAGAGATAGTCCCAGCGGCCCGCGTTCAGGCCGACGACGTGGTCGCGGAGCTCGTAGAGGATCTCGTCCATCTCGAAGGCCGCGAGCACGGTCTCGATCAGGACCGTCGCCTTGATGCTCCCCGCCGGCAGCCCGAGCTCCCGCTCGGCGAAATCGAAGACGTCATTCCAGAGCCTGGCCTCCAGATGGTTCTCGAGCTTCGCGAGGTAGAAGTAGGGACCGGAGCCGCGCTCGAGCAGCCGCGCGCCGTTGTGGAAGACGTAGAGGCCGAAGTCGAACAGGCTTCCCGACACCGGCTCACCGTCGACGAGCGCGTGTTTCTCCGGGAGGTGCCAGCCGCGGGGCCGCACCACGAGCACGGCCGGGTCGTCCTCAAGGGTGTAGGTCTTGCCGTTCGACTCGAGAGAGATCGTCCGCTCGACCGCGTCGATCAGGTTGACCTGGCCGTCGACGACGTTCTGCCACGTGGGTGAGTTGGCGTCCTCGAAGTCCGCCATGAAGACGCGGGCGCCCGAGTTGAGCGCGTTGATGATCATCTTCCGATCCACGGGCCCCGTGATCTCGACGCGGCGGTCCTGAAGGTCGGCGGGCGCCGGTGCGACACGCCAGTCGCCCTCGCGCACCTCACGTGTCTCCGGAAGGAAGTCGGGCAGCGCGCCTACGTCGAGCTCAGCCTGGCGCTCCGCGCGCGCGGCGAGCAGCCGCTCGCGCTCGGTGCCGAAACGGCGCTGGAGCGCTGCGACGAAGGCGAGCGCGTCCGGGGTAAGGACCTCGCCGGCTCGCCCCTCCACGGAGCCCCGCAGCTCGACGGCGCTACTCGTTTCCGTGATCGCGCTCACAGAACTCCGGGCACGTGCACTCGGCGAGCTCAGATGTGCTGAGGACGGGCTTCGGGCTCTCGACGAGGCGAATCTGACGGGGCTCGGCCGCTATCGGCCGCCGCTCCAGACGAAGTGCGCTCAACAGGTTCATCGGCCCTCCTTTCTGGCTGGCCGCGCCTGGGCGCAGGGCGCGGAGCTGGTGGAAGGCGCTTGACCTTACGCTGCTTTACTCATAGCTCCAACTGATTGTTTTGATCTGTTCCATAGATCCTGTCAATATCTAGCCGTGCGTCTAGGTCAACTCCAGGCTTTCGTCGAGGTTGCCCGCCTCGGAAGCGTGACGCGCGCCGCCGACGCGCTCTTCGTCACCCAGCCGACGCTCACCGCGCGCCTCAAGAGCCTCGAGCAGGAGCTCGGCGCCGTTCTCTTCCTCCGTTCGAGGCGGGGCATGCGGCTGTCCGACGCAGGCCGGGCTTTCCTGCCTTACGCGGAGCGGGCGCTCGACACGCTCTCGACCGGCCGTCGCACGCTCGATGAGCTGGCGCGCGGCGAAACCGGCCACCTGGCGCTCGGTGCCGCGCCCGCCGTCAGTACGTACGTGCTCCCGCGGATCCTCACCCGCTTCCGGGAGACCCATCCGAGGGTCTCGGTCGCGGTGCGCACAGGCCACTCCGAGGAGGTGCTGGAGCTGGTCCTCCGCGAGCAGGTCCAGGTCGGCCTCGGCCGCGTCCTGCGTCATCCGCAAGTCGAGGCGATCCCGCTCTACGACGATGCGCTCGTGCTCGTCGTCGATCCCGGCCATCCGTTCGCAACCCAGAGCAAGATCCGTGCGGATCAACTGAGTGACGTCCAGCTGATCCTCTTCGACCGGACGTCGAGCTATCACCGGCTGACCAGCGAGCTTTTCCAGCAGGTCGGCGCCGTTCCGCGCGGGATCATGGAGCTGGACAACATCGACGCGGCGAAGAAGATGGTCGAGCAGGGGCTCGGGGTCGCGTTGCTCCCGCACACCGCCGTGTCGGCCGAGCTCGAGGGTGAGACGCTCAGGGCAGTGGCGCTCGCCGGGGCTCCGGCTCTGCGGCGGCGGATCGCCGTCTTCCGCCGCCGCGACTCGGGACCCGCGTCGGGTGTGCTCGAGGCGTTCCTGAGCTGTCTCTCCGATCTGCGGCCGGAGCTCCAGGAGGCCGCTCGCCGCTAGCTGTCAGGCGAAACTCGGCGGCTAGATTGCCGCGATGGCCGACACTCCGTCGTACCGTCGCACCTTCATTCGGCTCCTTGGTTTCCTGAAGCCGTACAAGTGGTCGCTGATCGTCTCGGTCCTGCTCGCCGTGGGGTCCCAGGCGGCCGCCGTCGGCATGGCGTTCCTGACGGGTGATGGGCTCCAGCGGGCCGTGCTTTCGTCCGACAAACGCGAGATTTGGATCATCGCCCTGGCCGTGCTCGCGCTCGGGCTCGTCCGTGCGCTGTTCATGTTGGGTCGACGGCTCATCTCCGGCCGGCAGGCTCTCGGCGTCGAGTTCGACATGCGCAACGGCATGTACGCGAAGCTCCAGCGCCTCTCGTTCCGCTTCTACGACCAGCACCAGACGGGCCAGCTGATGTCACGCGCGACGGTCGACCTCCAGGCTGTGCGCTTCTTCCTCGGTTACGGCCTCATCTTCTTCTTCCAGCACGCGATGACCGTCGTCGGCGTCACCGTCGTCATGTTCTTCCTCGATTGGCGTCTCGCGCTCGCCGCCACCGCGATCACGCCGGCGATCGTGGCAGTCGCCTACCGCTATTCGACCATCTCGCACCCGGTGCTCCGCGACGTCCAGCAGAAGATGGCCGACGTCGCCACCGTCGCCGAGGAGAACATCGTGGGCGTCCACGTCGTGAAGTCCTTCGCTCAGGAGCCGAGCGAAAGCGGGAAGTTCACGAACCGCTCGGAGGCGGTCTTCGGACGCAGCGTCGATGCGAACAGGCAGCGCGCGTTGTACGTGCCGCTGCTCTCGTTCCTGCCGCTGCTGGCGCAGGCTGTCGTCCTGCTCCTGGGAGGGCGGATGGTCGTGAACGGCGATCTCACGCTGGGCGCGTTCATCACCTTCAACGTCCTCGTCGCAATGCTCGTCATGCCGCTGCGAATGCTCGGGATGTGGATCGGACAGTCGCAGCGCGCGACGGCATCCGGCGAGCGGATCTTCGAGGTGATGGACGAGCACGAGGAGGTCGGCGATCGGCCCGACGCCGTCGAGTTACCGCCGGGCGAGGGACGGGTCAGCTTCGAGCGCGTCTCGTTCGGCTACGACGAGCGCCGTCCGGTCCTGCAGAACATCGATCTCGAGCTCGAGCCCGGCAAGACGGTCGCGCTGATCGGGCATACGGGCTCCGGGAAGACGACGCTTGCCGCGCTCGTGCCCCGCTTCTATGACGTGACAGCGGGCCGGATCACGATCGACGGGCTCGACGTTCGCGACGTGACCTTGGCCTCGCTGCGGCGCGAGATCGGCATCGTCGCCCAGGACCCATTCCTCTTCTCTGCCACGGTGCGAGAGAACATCGCCTTCGGCCGACCCGACGCTACGGATCAGGAGGTCGAGACCGCGGCGCGGCTTGCGCAGGCGTCGGACTTCATCGAGGAGCTGCCCGAGCGCTACGAGACCGTGATCGGCGAACGCGGAATCACGCTGTCGGGCGGCCAGAGACAGCGTCTCGCGATTGCGCGGGCGCTTCTCATCGACCCCCGGATCCTGATCCTCGACGACGCGACTGCTTCCGTGGACGCGACGACCGAGGCGCGGATCCGGCTCGGCCTCCGCCAGGCGATGAAGGGACGGACGACGATCATCATCGCCCACCGCCTTTCGAC
>DASSXA010000024.1:0-3325 GCA_035704315.1 Gaiellaceae bacterium | reverse complement strand
GCAGTCAGCACGAGGAGCGACTGGACGCGTGGAAGCCAGAGGTCGAGGTCGCGTGCGAGCTCCAGTGCTTCGGAGGCAGCGGCGAGTCCCTCGTTGAGCAGCCCGGCTCGGGCCGCGTGCCATGCCTGCTGGTAGAGAAGGTATGGGAGGAGCCCCACGGCGCCGTCGGCTCGAGCCTGGCCGACGTCTCTCAGCGCGTACTCGTACGCGTCACGCGAGCGGTCGAGCCACTCGAGGGCACCGGAGATGCGCATCAGGCCGAGTGGGTCGAGCTTGGCGCACTCCGCCGTTCCAACCGCCTGCTCGAGCAGCGGGCGACCCTCGTCCGAGCGGCCGACGTAGCAGAGCACCCACCCCCGGGTCAGCATGACGAGATCCCGGAGATCGCCGTTTGAAAGCCCTGCAGCGAGCGATGCGGCACGGTCGGCCGATTCGAGCATTCCCTCGGCGTCGGCCACGCCGAGTCGGGCGCTGCAGGCTTCCGTGGAGATTTCGACTGCGAGCGGCAGATCGATGTCCTCCAGCAGCTTCGACGCCTCGACGAGGACGCGGGCCGCTTGCTTCGGCCGGCCGGAGAAGTACTCGATTCGGCCCTGGAGACGCAAGGCGGCGGCGCGGAGCTGCGCGTCGTCCTGCGCCAGGGGCTCCGGGAGGAGCGCGAGCGCCTCGCCCGGTCGCCCGGCGCTGAGGGCCGCCCCGGCCGCGGCGAAGAGCCGTCTGGGTCTGGCGGCGCCGTCGGCACTGAGGCTGGCCGCGCGCTCGAAGGCAGCAGCCGCCGCCGCATAGCTCGAACGTCCCTGAGCCTGCTGCGCCGCGGTCTCCAGCGCAATCGCAGCCTCCTCGTCGAGGCCGATCGCGGCGCCGGCCAGGTGCCAGGCGAGCCGCTCCGGGTCGTCGCGGGTACGCAATGCGTCGGCAAGCGCGCGGTGCGCGGTGCGGCGCTCCGAGGGCGGCGCAGCGTGGAAGACAGCCGAGCGCACGAGCGGATGCCGGAAGCGGATCCGGCCGTCGCTGAGCGCGAGCAGGCCGGCGTCTTCTGCCGACTCCAGGGCGCCGCGCCGGATTCCACCCGACTCGAGCGCCGCGGCCACCGTCTCGGCATCGTCGGAGAGCGAGACCGCTGCGACGAGAAGCGCACGGCGACAGTCCTCGGAAAGCTTCTCGGCTCGCCATGCGAAAGCCCGCTCCAGTGTCGGCCCCGCAGGAACCGGGTCCGGCAGCGCCTCGCGGCCGGTGAGCTGCTCGGCGCTCAGAACGTTTCCGAGCTCGACGAGCGCGAGGGGGTTCCCGTGGGTAGCCGCGCAGAGCCGCTCGGCTACCTCGACCGCGACGGCTCGCCCGCTTTCGCCGGACAGAAGCAAGGCTGCGTCGTCGGGCCCGAGCCTGGCGAGCTCGTGGTGCTCTAGCGCGGGCGCATCGAACGTGCGGTCGATTCCGTCGCGGACCGCCAACAGGATCGCGACGGAATCGGCGTCGAGGCGTTTCGCGGAGAAGAGCAGAGCATCATCAGTCGCCAGGTCGATCCAGTGCGCGTCGTCCACGATGATCAGAAGCGGATTCGCCTCCGCTGCGGCAGCAATGAGGCTCAGCGTGGCCGCGCAGACCGTGAAGCGATCGTGCGCCTCGGCCTCGGAGAGCCCGAGGGCGCTCTCGAGCGCCTCGGCCTGCTGGGGAGGGATCTCGGGAAGATGTTCGAGCAGCGGCCGCAGCAACTCGAGCAGACCCGAAAACTGGAGCTCTGCCTCGTACTCGACGCCGAGCGCGCGGACGACCGTCATCCGCTCCGCCTGCGCAGCGGCATAGTCGAGCAAGGCGGTCTTCCCCATTCCGGCCTCGGCGCGGATTACGAGCGCGCCGCTACGCCCGTTCCGGGCACGCTCGAGCAGTTCGTCGATGCGCGCGCAATCGGGCTCCCGACCGACGAGCACGCTTCAAAAAGTAGACGCTGTGTGGGCTCCCGCGATCAGACCGGGTCGCGCGATGAATCCGAATCTGCGCCATCGCCGGTGACGATTTCGGCTTGCTCCGGATTGCCTGGCTCCTCGGGACTCCCGGGCCCTAGCTCCTCACCAGCCGGGGCTTCCGCCTCAGCGAGCGCGGCGGCCTTCCTCTCCTCCTTCTTCTCCTGCTTCCGTGCGCGCTTTTCCGCCCGCTCGCGCTCCCGCTGCATCTTGCCGAAGGTCTGTCGCTTTTTCGCCACGGGCAAACAGGCTAGCTGTCGAGTCGGAGGAGGAGGCGCAACGCAGTCCCTTTAGTCCTTCGGCGGCGCCTGAATCTCGGCCTCCGCCGGCTCGCCGCGGCGGAGCTCGCGACTGCGCTCAGCCTCGGCGTTCACCTCGGCGCCGAAGAGCAGCGCGACGGCGCTGATCCACAGCCAGGTCAGCATGATGATCACAGCGGCGAGTGACCCCCACGCCTTGTTATAGGAGGAGAACTGGCTCACGTAGAACGCGAATCCGCCGGACGCGACCAGCCAGATGATCACGCTGATCACTGTCCCGAGCGACAGGAACTGCCAACGAGGATGCTCGACGTTCGGCCCGAGGTAGAGAACCGTCGCAAAGACAAGCAGGAGCCCGAGAATCAAGATCGGCCACTGCGCCGTCCACCAGAGCCATTTGACCACCGTCTCCGTCCCGACGGTCGAGCCGATCCACCCCGAGACGTGTGGGCCAAGCACGAGCAGCCCGAAGGCCAACGCGAAGGCGATCAGCAGCAGGATCACCATCACGAGCGAAGTCAGGCGCCGCTTCACGAACCCGCGTGTCTCTTCCCGGTCGTAGGCGGCGTTCAGCGCCCACATCAGCACCTCCATCGCGCCGGTGACGGTCCAGAGCGCGAGCACAGTACCGACGACAACCAATGCGATCCCCGAGTTCGCCTGGGACTCGACGATACGCTCGAGCGTCTGCCGGATGAGCGTGAGGGCTTCCTCCGGCACCACTCCTCCGAGCTTGTCGACGATCCTGGTGACCAGGTCCTCGTCGCCGACGAGGCTGAAGACACCGACGGCGACGAGAAGCAGGGACGGGATGGCAAGGAACGCGTAGTAGGCCAGCGCGGCCGCGAGATTGGTGATGTGGTCCCTGAGGGATTTCTTGGCGGCGCGGATCAGGATCGCCGGGTAGTCGCGCTTCGAGAGGTCGCCCACGTCCGGGTCGGCGAGCTTCTGCTCCTCGCGCTCGGGTTGCGGCCGCACGCCTTCGTGCGCCTCTCGGTCACTGCCCACCCGCGCCTCGCTCATCCGAAGATTCCCCTTCCCACATCTTGCGGAACTAATCAGTCTCCGGTCCGGTGGACCCGGCGTGGCGTCCGTAGTTACAGA
>DASSXA010000011.1:0-7280 GCA_035704315.1 Gaiellaceae bacterium | reverse complement strand
CAGCTTGAGGTCGAGAGCGCCGAGTGGCTCGTCGAGCAGCAGCACCTGCGGGCTGTTGACGAGCGCCCGGGCGAGGGCGACGCGCTGCTGCTGGCCGCCCGAGAGCTGCCGCGGCTTGCGGCCGCCGAGGCCGGTGAGGTCGACCATGCCGAGGATCTCGCGCACGCGGCCCTCGAGCTGGCCGCCTTTGATGCCCTTGCGCCGCAGCCCGAAGGCGACGTTCTCGAAGATCGTCAGGTGCGGGAAGAGCGCATAGCTCTGGAAGACGGTGTTGACGTCCCGCTTGTGCGGCGGGAGCCCGGTCACCGGCTGATCGCCGAGGAAAATCGCTCCCTCGTCGGGCTCCTCGAAGCCGCCGATCATGCGCAGCGTCGTCGTCTTGCCGCAGCCCGACGGGCCCAGTAGGGCGAAGAAGGAGCCGCGCGGAATCTCGAGGGAGATCGCGTTGACCGCGATGACGTCGTCGAAGCGCTTCGTGACGCGGTCGAGCCGGACGTCAGACGGCTGCCGGGCGACGCTCACGTCCGCAGTGTCCTTCTCCGCGTCCGGGGCGAGAGTCAATCCAGTTTCGCCATCACGTGTTTCACCTGCGTGTAGTCCTCGAGCGAGTAGGGCGACAGGTCCTTGCCGTAGCCCGACTGCTTGAAGCCGCCGTGGGGCATCTCCGAGACAAGCGGGATGTGGTCGTTGATCCACACCGTGCCGAACTCGAGCTTGCGCGAGGCGTTCAGAGCGCGCCCGAGGTCCCGGGTGAAGACCGACGCCGCGAGCCCGTAGGGAACGTCGTTGGCCCACGCGATCGCCTCGTCGTCGTCAGCGAAGCGCTGGACGGTGACGACCGGGCCGAACACCTCACGCTGGACGATCTCGTCGGTCTGGTCGACGTCGACGACGACCGTCGGAGTGATGAAGAAGCCTCGATCGCCGTTCGTGCCGCCGCCCGTGAGGACCTTCGCACCCTTCGCGCGGTCGAGGAACCCGAGCACGCGGTCCTGCTGCGCCTTCGAGATCACAGGCCCCATCTCGATCTCGTCCCCTTCCGCCGGGTCGCCGACGCCGAGCGACTCCACTGCGGGGACGAGCTCCTCCAGCAGCTTGTCGTAGATCCCCGTGCCGGCCATGACGCGAGAAGCGGCGGTGCAGTCCTGCCCCGAGTTCCAGTAGCCGGCGATCTTGATCGCCTCCGCGACCTGGGCCGGGTCGGCGTCGTCGAAGACCACCACCGGCGCCTTTCCGCCCAGCTCCAGGTGGACGCGCTTGAGCGTCTCCGACGCGGCCTTCGCGACCTCCTTCCCCGTCGCGACGTCGCCGGTCAGAGAGACCATTCGCACGTCCGGGTGCCGGACGATTCCGGCGCCGACAGGCTCTCCGTCCCCGGTGATGACGTTGAGAACGCCGGCCGGGATCACGTCGGATGCGAGCTGCGCCAGGCGAAGGGTCGACAGCGGCGTCTGCTCGGACGGCTTCAGGACGGAGACGTTGCCCCCGGCCAGCGCGGGCGCGAACTTCCAGATCGCCATCATCAGCGGGTAGTTCCAGGGCGCGATCTGTCCGACGATCCCGATCGGCTCACGCCGGATCCACGACGTGTAGCCGGTCATGTACTCGCCGGTCGCTCGTCCCTCGAGGATGCGCGCGGCGCCGGCGAAGAAGCGCAGGTTGTCTGCACAGACCGGCATCTCGTCCCTCGCCGCGGCGAGCGGCTTGCCCACGTTCTGGGATTCGAGCTGCGCGAGCTCCTCGGTGTGCTCGTCGATCAGATCGGCGAGCTTGAGCAGAACCTGGGCCCGCTCCGCCGGCGTGGCCTCGCGCCATTCGGGCCATGCCTTCTTCGCCGCCTCGACGGCACGGTCGACGTCCGCCTGGGTTCCTTGCGGGACGTCGGCGATCGTCTCGCCCGTCGCCGGGTTGATGATCTCGGCGGTGCCGCCCTCGACGGCATCGACGGCCTCGCCGCCGACGAAGTTCTGGTAGCGCGAAACCGTGATGCTCATCTCAAACCTCCAGTAGCGGGTCAGGCGAGCGTATCTCTCGTCGTTTGGGTGGACAAGGCGGAACGAAGACCTACGGCTCCGGCCCCGCCGGCGCCCGGCCGCCGCCGATGCCCCGCGGCTCCTCGGTGAGCCGCTGAGCCAGATAGACGGGGATGATGGAGATCACAATCACGAACAGCGCCACGACGTTGATGATCGGGAGCTGGTTGGGGCGCGAGATGTTGGCGAAGATCCACAGCGGCAGCGTCTGCTGGTTCCCGGCGGTGAACGTCGTCACGATCACCTCGTCGAAGGAGAGCGCGAACGCGAGCAGGGCCCCGGCGAGGATCGCTGTCCCTAGCTGCGGCAGCAGCACGTGGCGGAACGTCTGCCACGTGTCCGCTCCGAGGTCGGCCGACGCCTCCTCGAGCGAGGGCGCGGTTCGCCGCAGCCGAGCGAGCACGTTGTTGTAGACGACGACGATGCAGAAGGTCGCGTGGCCGACGATGATCGTGAACAGACCGAACTGGATCCCGATCGGCCCGAGCACCTCGTTGAACGTCGCGTTCAGGGCGATTCCGGTCACGATCCCGGGTAGTGCGATCGGCAGGATGACAAGGAACGAGATCGTCTCGCGCCCGAAGAACTGGAAGCGCTGAACGGCGAGCGAGGCAAGCGTGCCGAGCACGATCGCCAGCGCCGTCGCTCCGAGCCCGGCCTTCACCGAGAGCCAGAACGCCTGGCGCACAGCCTCGTTGTCGAGCGCCCTGCCGAACCACTTCAGCGTGTAGCCCTGAATCGGCCAGGCCTGCGTGATGTTGTCGTTGAACGCATACAGCCCGATCACGACGAGCGGGAAGTAGATGAAGGCGAGCGTGAGTGCCGTCACACCGCCGAGGAGCCACCGGGCGAGACCGCTCTTGGCCATCAGAGGCTCCTGAACGCCCCGAGCTTTCGGGCGACGCCCAGGTAGACGATCATGATCAGCACGGGCACCGTGGCGTACGCCGCCGCGAAGGGGAGGTTGTTCGCGACGCCAACGTTGTCGTAGACGACGTTGCCGATGAACTGCTTGCTCGAGACCTGTAGCGGGATGATGTAGTCGCCGAGGGTCAGCGAGAACGTGAAGATCGAGCCCGCGACGAGCGCCGGGAAGGCGATCGGCAGGACGACCCGGCGGAAGGTGCGCAGGCTCCTGGCGCCAAGATCCGAGGAGGCCTCCAGCAGCGAGTCCGGGATCCGCTCGAGGCCCGCGTACACCGGCAGGATCATGTACGGCAGCCAGATGTAGCTGAACACGAGCCACGGGGCGACGTTGCCGGCGCCGAGGCCCGGCCCCTTGAGGCCGAACGGCTCGAGCGCCCAGTTCAGGATCCCCTGCTCGGAGAGGATGATCCGCCAGGCGTACACCTTCACGAGGTAGCTGGCCCAGAGCGGCATCAGGATCGCCACGACGAGGAGGCGTCGCGTCCTGGGCGAGGCCACCTTGGCCATGTAGAACGCGATCGGGAACGCGATCAGCGCATCGGTGACGGTGACCGCCGCCGCCATGCCGACCGTCCGCAGCGTGATCGTCCGGTAGACGTCCCCCTGGAGGATGTCCTCGAAGTTCTGGAGCGTGAAGGTGTGGACGATCTCCGTCGTCAGCGCGTCGACTTGCCAGAACGCGGAGACGAAGAGGACGGCGAGCGAGCCGAGGTAGGCGACGACCAGCCAGGCGACGGGTGCAGCGAGCAGGAGCGCCAGCTGGAGCTTCGGCCGCGCCGAGAGAAACGTGGAGAAGCGCCGCCCCGGTCCGGGTCGGGGCGGCGCCTTCGCTCCAGCGCTAACGGTCAATCAGCCGACGATCTCCGTCCAGGCTCGTGACCACTCGGAGTAGTCCATGCACTCGTCGCCGCGGTCATCGCCGCAGTCCTTGACCGGCGTCTGCCACTCGTAGACCTTGTCGAAGTACGCCTCGTCGTTCGCGTGGAAGATCTCGCAGTGGTTCTTCACCGAGGTGAGCGCGCAGGCCTTGGGATTCGCCGGTGCCTCGCCGAAGTACTCCGCCACGAGCGCCTGCGACTTCGGCGACGCGATGTGGTTCATCCACTTGTACATGCAGTTCGGATGCTTCGCCGAGGACGAGATCATCCAGGTGTCGGACCAGCCGGTCGACCCTTCCTTCGGCAGGATCGCCTTGACCGGCACCGGGGGCTTGCTTGCCTGGAGCGTGTTCACCTGGTACTGCCACGTCGTCCCGAGAACCTGGTCTTTGTTCGTGAACGCCGTGATCTGCTTGGCAGCGTCGGTCCAGAACTCTCCGACCAGCGGACGCTGCTTCTTCAGCAGGTCGACGGCGGCGTTGAACTGGTCCTCGTCGAGCTCGTACGGGTCCGTGATCTTGAGGTCGGGCTGCGTGGACTTCAGGTACACGGCCGCATCGGCGATGTAGATCGGGCGCCCGTAGTCCGTGATCTTCCCCTTGTACGGAGAGCTCGTGTCGTAGACGACGCCCCAGCTCGTCGGGTTCGGCTTGACGACGTCGGTCCGCCACATGAGCAGGTTCGCTCCGCGGCCGTGCGGGATCCCATAGTGGACGCCGTCGACGGTGTTGTAGGGCTGATTCTTCAGCGACGGGTAGATGTCCGCGTAGTTCGGTACCAGGTCGACGTTCACCGGCGAGACGTCTTCTCCCGCGACGAGCCGGAGAGACGCGTCACCCGACGCCGACACGCCGTCGTAGTTGCCGGTGCGCATCAGCGTCACCATCTCGTCGGATGAGTTCGCCTGCTTGAAGTTGACCTTGCAGCCGGTCTGCTTCTCGTACGGCGTCACCCAGTCATAGTCCGGGTAGTTCGAGCCGTCCTCGACGTAGCCCGCCCACGCGATCAGGTTGACCTGCCCCTCGCCGGCCCCGATGCTCGTCGGCATGTTCGCCTCGGCCGCCGCGGTCGTCGTTCCCGATCCCTCGTTGTCGTCCCCGCCGCAGCTCACGGCCGCGAGTGCCGCGACCACGAGCAGTGCCGCCAGACCGATCAGTCTGAGCCCGCGCGTTCGTGTTTTCGTCATTCGTCCTCCGTCTCTCCCCCTGGGTCGATCACGTAGGTGTGCTCTGGACGCCACTCGAGGCGGACCGGGCGGCCCCGCGCCTCGACGACGTCCGCCGAGGTGGTCTCGAGGTTCTGCCGGACGACGGTGAGCGCTCCGCCGCCCTCGAGGTCGACGATGTACCGCGTCACCATGCCGACGTAGACGACCTCGCGGATGCGGCCGCGCTCGCTGACCGAGCCGGCCGCGGGCTCCTCGTTCTCCCCGAGCAGCCGGATCTTCTCCGGGCGCACCGTGAACCGCCGCCCGTTCCGCTCGAGCACGTTCGAGACGCCGACGAACCCGGCGACGAACTCGCTCTCCGGGTGCTCGTAGACCTCGGCCGGCGTCCCGAGCTGCTCGATGCGACCGTCGTAGAAGACCGCCAGCCGGTCGCTCATCGTCAACGCCTCCTCCTGGTCGTGGGTGACGTAGACGAACGTGATCCCGACCTCCTGCTGGATCCGCTTCAGCTCGACCTGCATCTCCTGGCGCAGCTTCAGGTCGAGCGCCCCGAGCGGCTCGTCGAGCAGGAGCACCTGCGGGTGGTTGACGATCGCCCTGGCCAGAGCGACCCGCTGACGCTGCCCGCCCGAGAGCTGCGAAGGCTTGCGCCCGCCGAGGCCGGCCAGCCGGACCATCTCCAGCGCCTCGCCCGCCCGCCCGCGCCGCTCGGCCCTTTTGACCTTCTTGATCATCAGGCCGTACTCGACGTTCTGCTGGACGGTCATGTGCGGGAACAGCGCGTAGTCCTGGAAGACCGTGTTGACGTCGCGGTCGTACGGCGGCCGGCCGGTGACGTCCCGGCCGCTGAGGAGGATCCGGCCCGAGTCCGGGCGCTCGAAGCCGGCGATCAGTCGCAGCGTGGTGGTCTTCCCGGAGCCGCTCGGCCCGAGGAGCGTGAAGAACTCCCCAGGCGCGACGGCGAGATCGACGCCGTCGACGGCCGCGACTTCGCCGTAGCTGCGGTAGAGGCCGACCGCCTCGACGTCCGGGACGGCCGAGCCGACGGCCTGTGGATCGCTACGCCGCACGGGAGCTTGCGTCGACAAGCGACTCCTCCAGCAACTCCAGCCCTTGGGCGAGGTCGGCGTCGGAGATGACGAGCGGGACGAGGATGCGGATCACGTTGCCGTAGAGCCCGCAGGAGAGCAATACGAGCCCCTTCTCGCGCGCGGTCGCCGTGACGGCCGTGGCCAGCTCGGGCGTCGGCTCCTCGAGCTCGAAGGCGAGCATCGGGCCCAGGCCGCGTACCTCGCCGATCGCACTGTGACGTGCGGCCAGCAGCTCGAGCCGGGCGCGGATCGTCTCGCCGATCTCCTTGGCGCGTGCAAGGAACTCCGGGCGCCGCACCTCTTCGAGCACTGCGGTGGCGGCGACGCAGGCGAGCGGGTTGCCGCCGAACGTTCCTCCCAGGCCTCCCGGATCGGCTGCGT
Source organism: Gaiellaceae bacterium (assembly GCA_035704315.1). GTDB lineage: Bacteria > Actinomycetota > Thermoleophilia > Gaiellales > Gaiellaceae > JACDAN01. Next base: position 802 of record DASSXA010000011.1, on the reverse strand, counting down.
CAACGATCTCCGCCGGGCCGGTGACGGCGCCGAGCGGCAGCCCCCCTCCAAGCGACTTGGCCGAGACGACCAGGTCCGGCTCGACGCCGTACTGCTCGATCGCCCAGACGGTTCCGGTGCGTCCCGTGCCGCTCTGCACCTCATCGGCGACGAAGAGGATGCCGTGGCGGGCGAGCAGCTCCTGGAGCCGCTTCGGGTAGTCCTCCGGGAGCGGGATGAACCCGCCCTCGCCCTGCACCGGCTCGATCACCGCGCAGGCGATCGTCTCCGGATCGGCGTCTTCCTTGAAGAGGCGCTCGACGGCCGCCAGCGAGTCGTCGGAGGAGACGCCGCGATACGCGTAGGGCGCGGGCGCCCGGTAGACCTCCGGCGCGAACGGGCCGAAGCCGCGCTTGTACGGGACGACCTTACTCGTCATCGTCATCGTGAGCAGCGTCCTTCCGTGAAACGCGTGCTCGAAGACGAGGACCGCCGGGCGGCCGGTTGCGGCGCGAGCGATCTTGACCGCGTTCTCGACCGCCTCGGCGCCGGTATTGACGAGCAGGCTGCGCTGCTCGTCGCCGTGGCAGGGAGAAAGCTCGTCGAGCAGGCGGCAGACCTCGACATACGGCTCATAGATCCCGACCATGAAGCACTGGTGCAGGTAGCGGTCGACCTGCTCGTGGATCGCTGCGGCCGCGAAGCCGTGGCCTGTGTTCTGGCAGCCCAGCCCACCGGCGAAGTCGATGTAGCTACGGCCGTCGACGTCCTCGATGCGGGCGCCCTCGGCGCGGGCGACCACGAGCGGCGGTGTCGAGATTCC
>DASSXA010000407.1:0-4688 GCA_035704315.1 Gaiellaceae bacterium | reverse complement strand
CCTCGAGTCGCTGAACGACGTCGTCGAGGAGATCACCGGTGTCAGGCAGCAGGAGACGATTCCCGACGAGGTCGTCCGAAGAGCCGACGAGCTCCAGCTGGTCGACCTGACACCGGCCGCGCTCCGTAACCGCCTCGCCCGGGGCGACGTCTATCCGCCCGAGCGGATCGACACCGCCCTTGCCAACTACTTCCGGCCGGGGAACCTCGCGGCGCTGCGTGAGCTCTCGCTGGCCTGGCTCGCAGATCGCGTCGACGAGGGCCTCGACGAATACCGCCGGCGGCACGGGATTCAGGAGCCCTGGGAAACCCGTGAGCGCGTGCTCGTGGCGCTCACCGGCTCGCCGGACGGTGAGCGGCTGATCCGCCGAGCCGCACGAATTGCACAGCGCACGAAAGGTGAGCTCGTCGCCGTGCACGTGATCCCGCAGGACGGCCTCGCGGCGCCGGCGGCGGAGCTGCTCGGGCGTCAGCGCGAGCTCGTGGGCCTGTTAGGCGGTAGCTATCACGAGGTCGTCGGCGAGGACATCGGAGACGCGCTCCTCGACGCCGCGCGCTCCCTGAATGTCACGCAGATCGTGATGGGCGCGAGCCGTCGGTCAAGATGGCAGCGGCTGACTCGGGGGTCGGTGATCGGAAAGGTGATCCGCGGATCCGGCACGCGCATCGACGTGCACGTTGTCAGCCATCCGGACGCCGCGGAGGAGGCCTTCACGCTGCCGCGGACACGCCGGCCGGCGACGTTGCCGCGAAGGCGCGTGACGATCGGGCTCGCGCTTGCCGTGATCGGGCCGCCGCTTCTGGCTGTGGTGCTCGCTCAGGTCCGCGACCAGATCGGCCTGCCGAGCGTGCTGCTTCTCTTCCTCCTGCTCGTCGTGGTGTCTTCTGCCGTCGGCGGTCTCGTACCGGCGCTCGTTGCGGCGGTCAGCGGCTTCCTACTCGTCAACTGGTACTTCACGCCGCCGCTCTACACGCTGACGATCAGCGAGGGCGAGAACATCCTCGCGCTCATCGTGTTCCTGGCCGTCGCGGGAACGATCAGCGTCCTCGTCGACCTCGCCGCGCGGCGTGCGGCAGAGGGAAGACGTGCTCGCGCGGAGGCGGAGGCCCTGTCTCGGCTGGCCGGCTCGTCTCCCGTCCCGGCAGTGCTCGAGAGCCTGATTCGCGTGCTCGGGTTGGACGGTGCTTCGGTTCTCCACCGCGAAGAGAACGGCTGGCGTATCGAGGCATCGAGTGGCGACCGCGCGCCGGATAGCCCTGCAGATGCCTCCACGACGATCGACCTCGACCCGGACCATATGCTCGCCCTTGCCGGCGGGCCGGTTCGGAGCCAGGACGAGCGGGTGCTCGAAGCGTTCTCCAAAGAGATCGCCGCCTCAGTGGAGCTGGGGGACCTCGAGGCCGAGGTCGAGGCCGCCGGGGTGCTCTCGGCCGCGAACGAGCTCCGCGCCGCGATCTTGTCGGCCGTCTCGCACGACCTGCGGACACCGATCTCAGCGATCAAGGCGTCTGTTACGAGCCTGCTCCAGGAAGACGTGGAGTGGACGGCGGAGGCGCGGCGCGAATTTCTCGACACGATCGATGAAGAGACCGACCGCCTGAACGCGCTCGTCGGGAACCTGCTCGACATGAGCCGACTCCAGACCGACGCGCTGGAGATCATGCCCTCGCGGGTCGGCCTCGAGGAGGTCCTCCCTGCGGCGCTTCACAGCCTCGGCCTCGCCGACGGGGCCGTCTATGTCGATGTGCCCGAGACACTGCCGCGTGTCCTCGCCGACCCGGGTCTGCTCGAACGCGCTCTTGCAAATGTGATCCAGAACGCCGTCCGATTCTCTCCGCCGGATCGTCGACCCCGAGTGACCGCCGGAGCCATCGACGGTTACGTCGACGTGCGGATCGTCGACCGCGGGCCGGGCGTCCCGCGCGAGCAGCTGGAACGGCTGTTCAAGCCCTTCCAGCGCTTGGGAGACTCGGGCTCGAACGAAGGCGTCGGCCTCGGTCTCGCGGTCGCGAAGGGCTTCGTGGAGGCAATGGGCGGTGAGGTCGAGGTCGAGGACACGCCCGGGGGCGGCTTGACAGTCGTGGCCCGCCTTCGCCGAGCCGAATGACCCGTATCCTCGTCGTCGACGACGAGCCGCAGATCCTCCGCGCGCTCGGCACGAATCTCCGCGCGCGCGGGTACGACGTCGAGCTCGCGCCGACCGGAGAGGCAGCCCTCACGATCGCTGCCCGCAAGCATCCGGACCTCGTCATCCTCGACCTCGGCCTGCCGGGCATCGACGGCACCGAGGTGATCCGCGGCCTACGCGGCTGGACCGCAGTACCGATCATCGTCCTGACGGTGCGCGAGACCGAAGGGGACAAGGTCGCCGCACTCGACGCCGGTGCCGACGACTACGTCACGAAACCGTTCGGCATGGACGAGCTCCTGGCGCGGCTGCGGGCGGCACTGCGACGGGCCGCGCCGGCCGAAGAGGAGGCGGTGGTGGAGACGGAGGACTTCACCGTCGATCTCGCCGACAAGCGAGTCACGAGGTCCGGGGAGGAGGTCCGGCTGACGCCGACCGAGTGGAACGTCGTCGAGCTGCTCGTCCGGAATGCGGGGAAGCTCGTCACCCAGCGTCAGCTCCTCCAGGAGGTCTGGGGCCCGCAATACGAGAAAGAGACGAATTATCTGCGCGTCTACCTCGCGCAGATTCGCAAGAAGCTCGAGCCTGATCCGGCGAGGCCGCGCTACTTCGTGACCGAGGCGCGCATGGGCTATCGGTTCAAACCCGCTTGACATATCGACGATCGTCGTTACGATAAATGTCGATATGAAGACGCTCGACGTGATCGACTGCTGTTTGCCACTCGGCCTCGAGAGCCTCGATGACGAACAGGCGGATGCGGCGGCGAACCTCTTCAAGGCACTTGCCGACCCAGCGCGCGTGAAGGTGCTGAGCGTGCTCGCACGAAGCGAAGCGCCGGTCTGCGCGTGCGAGTTCATCCCGGCGCTCGGGCTCACGCAGGCGACGGTCAGCCATCACCTGAAAAAGCTCACGGACGCTGGATTGCTCGACCGCGAGCAGCGTGGCAAGTGGGCGTACTTCTCGCTCAACCCCGAGGCGGTCTCGCGCCTCGAGGGGCTCGTTCGGATTCCGGAGTTCGTTTGATGGACACGCTTCGCGAGCAGGTTCGAGAGCGCTATGCCCTGGCGGCGGTCGCCGCTTCAACCGGCGGCTGCGGCTGCAGCGACGACGGCGGCTGCTGCGGAAACGTCGCCTGCGACGGAAGCGAGGAGGCGTTCGGCGAAGGCCTCTACGACTCCGAGCAGCGCGGCGACCTTCCACAACCGGCGCTGCTGGCATCGCTCGGCTGCGGTAATCCGACGGCGGTGGCAGAGCTGGGCGAGGGAGAGGTCGTCCTGGACCTCGGCTCGGGCGGAGGCATCGACGTGATTCTGTCGGCCAAGCGTGTCGGTCCCACCGGAGTCGCGTACGGCCTCGACATGACCGACGAGATGCTCGCGCTGGCTCGGCGCAACGCGCAGGAGGCGGGTGTGACCAACGTCCACTTCCTCAAAGGCGTGATCGAGGAGATCCCGCTGCCCTCGGACTCCATCGACGTTGTCATCTCGAACTGCGTGATCAACCTGTCGGTCGACAAGCCGGCTGTCCTCGCCGAGATGGGACGAGTGCTGAAGCCGGGCGGCCGGCTCGGGATCAGCGACGTTGTCGCCGAGGATCGTCTTGCCGCCGAGGAGCGAGCCGAGCGCGGCAGCTACGTCGGCTGCATCGCCGGCGCGTTGTCGCGAGGCGAGTACGTCGCCGGGCTCCAGGCAGCCGGGTTCGCCGACGTCTCCGTCGCCTTCACGCACGAAGTCGCCGACGGGATGCACGGCGCGATCGTCAAGGCCGTCAAGCCGCTCTAGACCGTCGCCACCACCAGGCCGCCGCGCCACTCAGCGCGAGTGCGGCCAGCGGGACGATCAGCACCGCATGAAAGCGGCTCGTCGGCGGAGGCTTGTAGTCGAGGCTTCCCTTCAGCGCCGAGCGCTGCCCGCCGACGAGGATGGGCACCGACCAGTCGAAGATGTGATGAGGCACGCCCTTCGCGCGGCGAACCTGTGGTGGGTCGATCGGGCTCATCCAGTGGATTCGGTGGTCGTGCCACTCGTAGTACGGCTCGTCCGCAACCTGCCTCCAGTCGGGCGCCGCCTTCGGATCCGCCTGATCCGGCAGCTCCACTCGGCCGTACCGGTCGTCGTTCAGGTACGTCGCCGGCGAGCGCGCATTGCGGTAGACAGCGTCGGACGTCACACGCAGGTACGGCTCGCGCTCGTAGCCGAAGACGAGGATCGTTTTTCCGGTCTTATTACGGAGCCCGATCCGGTCGTCGCTCTGCAACACCGTCGCCTCGAGGCCCGGAGCCGGCGGGACGACTGCGGTCACGGTCGACTTGAAGCCGCGCGCCCCTCCGCCGCCGTGGGCGGCGGCGGCGGGGCACAGCGCCAACGAGATGAGCGCCGCAGCAACGGCGGCTCGAGTCACGCGCGCCTGCGCAAAAGGGTCACGGCCAGCGCCACGAGCCCCACAGCAAGGCCGGCGATCCCGAAGCCGAGCGCGAGATTCGCGCGGCTGTTGTCGCTTCCGTCACGTGTCGTCTCCGCCGCGGTCGTCTCTGCGGTGGGGGCCGCAGCCTCGAGCG
>DASSXA010000278.1:0-4768 GCA_035704315.1 Gaiellaceae bacterium | reverse complement strand
CACCTTGGTCGTCGTGTTGATCACGGTCGACAAGACTGCGTGGGTGATGGTCGAGACCGCCGGGTTTGGCTGCCGCGTGTCGCCTCCGGGCGCGGAGACGTCCACGACGCCCTGCCCGTAGGACGAGTAGTAGCTCTTCAGACGCTCGGTGCCCACGGCGGACACGGTGACGACTCCAGGCGCTTCCGCGGGGAGGTCGAGGCACGCGGCGTTGATCTCGCGCGTCTCGGGCGGGGAGCTACCGTCGTTCGGGCTGCCGTCGTCGATGAACTTGTGCTGCAGGTCGACGTTCGAGTTGCCCGCGGATGCGACGGTGAGCACACCCTTGTTCTGCGCATACCGGAGCGCGCGCTGCACGGCCTGCCATACAGGACGCTGACGCGGGTCGTTGCGACAGTTGAACTCCCACGGATCGATGAAGTAGCTGTTGTTCGTGATCTGCATCCCGTGGTCGGCGGCCCAGATGAAGCCGCACACCGCGGCCTCCGGGTAGATGAAGCCCGCGTCATTGACGACCTTGACCGAAGCGACTTTCACGCCCGGGGCCACGCCGGCAACGCCGACACCGTTGATTGCGGCTGCGATCGTGCCCGCGACGTGTGTGCCGTGGCTGGACGTAGTCGGGTTCCAGGCAGCCTCGGCTGTGTTGACGACGCCGCCCAGGCAGGACGCGCTCTTGTCCTTGGCGATCTGCGTGACCAGGTCGGGATGGGTGCTGGAGATGCCGCTGTCGAGCACGCCGACGACGACGTTCGAGCTTCCGGTGGTCACCGCGTTTGCCGCCGGAGTGTCGATCTGCGTCATGTCCCACTGCATGCCGAACAGCGGCTCGCCCGCCGGATTGCCCGTGGCCTCCGCAACGGCAGAGTCGACCGTCTCGACGGTCTCATCGTCCTCGAGCGGAGTACCAAGGCCTGTTGTCGAGGCGACGGCCGCCACACCTGCACCAGAGGCGGCGCTCGGGAACTCGGGGTTGGTCGAGCGGGCGACGAGAACGCCGATCTGCTGGTAGCTCGCCACGACGGTTCCGCCGGCAGCGGCGACCTTCGCGGAGGCCTTGTCGGTCGAGTTGCCCGCGGGGGCGAGGACGAGATAAGTGGTGTCCGGCGCCGCCGCACTCGCCTGACTGATGAAGGCCGCGCCGCCGGCCATCAAGCCGGCGAACACCACGGAAAACGCGGCGGCCAGGACCTTGCGGTTGACGAATCTCACTAAGAACCTCCAGTGTGTGGACACGGACGACGACCTGGGCATCGAGACCAAAGTCGCTCCGCTCCGTCGAGATCGAAGAAGTGCTCGAGCTTCAGCACGCGCGGATCCTACTGCGCCGCGTTGTCGACCTTGTCGAATGCCGGCCGCCGAGATCGTCGACGACGCGCGCAAGGTCAGAGCGAGATGAGCCGAGAGGGTGGGCACATCTCGGCGACTGGCGAACCTAGGTGGCCGAGACGGCGAGACCGAGTCGCCCGACCAGACGCTCGAGCTGCCACGCGCGCTCCGCAGCGAAGCCGGCCTCGTATCCCTCCGGGTGCAGGCCCGCCGTCGAGTGAGCGACGATGAAGGCCACGTTCGCTGCGAGCGCAACTCCGGCTCGCGAGCCGGGAGACCGCGACGGTGGCCGCTGGCCGGCTGTGGGCGGTCAACCTGCGGTTCACGACGCCCCCCGAGCCGACTACGCCTTACTGGATCACACAGCTGCCGCTCCGCCTCGATGGCCACACGGTTCCGAAATCAGCACTTGACCCTCCGGTGCGGCCGTTGTGAGGGCGTTGCCTTAGTCGACGTCGCGGCGGGCGGCGAGCGTCGTCCCGAGAAGTGAGAGCGCGACCGCCCAGGCGACGAGGACGAGACCGCCGGGTGTCGCCTGCAGGAGGTGGTTGGTGGTGAATCCGATCAGCGCATCTTCGGCGTGGCTAGGGCCGAGGCGGCCGATGCCGGGGAGAAAGGCGAAGAGCAGGCTTTCCGCGACGAAGGCCCACGCGAGGACTCCGATGATGGCTGCCACCTGACTACGGAGAATCGCGCCTAGGCCCACGCCGATCGCGCCCCAGAGCGCCGTGCCGATCACGGTGCCGAAGAGAAGCAGAGCCGTCTGCCGGTCGTCGAGCGCGAAATGGATGCCGCGGCCGGCGAGGCACGCGTAGCCGACACCGAAGCCGAGTGCCCCACCGACGATTCCGAAGACGGTGCCGGCGAGCACGCCCGCACCAGCCTTGGCCACCAGCACGCGGGACCTCGCCGGTGTGAACAGGAACGTCGGCTTGATCGTGCCGTAGCGGTATTCGCTGGTCACCAGCATGATCCCGGCGAGGGCGGAGAAGACGCCGGAGAGGGCTCCCACGGCCAGCAGTCCGCGTTGGTCGTCAAGGGTGACGAGACTCGGCACCTTGGTGAGCAGGCCTGTGAGCAGCGAGAAAAGGAGGATGAGCCCGACCATCCCCAGCACGAGGCCGGCCGTCGTACGCGTCGACCGGATCTTCAACAGCTCAGCCCTGAATTGGCCGGTCATGCGGCTTGCTCCGCGGTGAGTCCGAGGAAGATCTCTTCCAGCGAGGAGCTCTCGCCGGTCAGTTCGTGGATCGGCACGTTGGCGGCGAAAGCAATGTCGCCGATGCGCTCACCGGTCGTTCCGTATGCGACCAGCGTCTGGTCATTGCCGACGCTGAAGCGGATAGCCGCCCGTGCGAGGGCTTCCCCGAGCCTTGCCGTCCGCGGTGTGCGGACGCGCACCGAGCCCGCCGTGCCGCTCATGAGCTGCTCGAGCGACGATTCGACGACGAGCTTGCCGTGGTTGATGATCAGTACCTGATCGACGGTCTGGGCGACCTCGGCGAGGACATGGCTGGAGATCAAGACGGTCCGCTGCCCGGCAGCGAAGGCGCGGAGGAAGTCGCGCAGCCAGCGAACACCCCCGGGGTCGAGCCCGTTCGCCGGCTCGTCGAGGATCAGCACTTCGGGATCGCCGAGCAGTGCCGCTGCGAGCCCGAGTCGTTGCCGCATTCCGAGCGAGTAGGTCTTGACCCGACGCCTCGCCGGCGCCTCCAGCTCGACCAGACGCAGTACTTCTTCGACCCGCGAGCGCGGCAGCTCGACCGCCTCCGCGAGCATGCGGAGATGGTCGCGGCCGGAGCGGCCCGGATGGAAGTCGGTCGCTTCCAGCACCGCCCCGACGCGGCGGCTCGGCTGTGCGAGATGCGCATACGGGCGGTCGAAGAGAAGCGCCCGGCCGGACGTCGGTGCCGCAAGTCCGAGCAGCATGCGAAGCGTTGTCGTCTTGCCGGCGCCGTTCGGGCCCAGAAATCCGGTGATCGTCCCCTGCTCGAGCTCGAACGAAAGATCGTCGACCGCGACAACGCTGTCGAACCGCTTCGTCAGTGACTCGGCGCGAACAACCGGCTCGGACGGACCGGGCGCGCGGGCCGGGTCAGGGAAGGCCTCCCGCTGTCCTCCTTCAACCTCGAGCTGATTCTCGATTGCCATCGCTCAAGGATCTCCCGCGTCACCGGTTCGGGCCGCCAGAGCAGTTGGACGCGCAATCGCCGAGACGTCGGCCATGGCCGTGGCAGCTTCCCCCAACGCCTTGCTACGGCATATCCACCGGACAGCGGATCGCTCGGCCCTTCACGCCTCCTACCGCTGGAGAACAACCTCCGCCGTGTTTTGCGGTCGCTCGGCGACCAGCTCGCGGGTGAGGCCCGCGCCGATGCGATCAAGTAAAGGCGAACAGTGGGGGGAGGATGACCACGACGGTGGCGGCCCACAGGGCGAAGACGGGCAGGTAGGTGGTCTGCCAGCGCTCGAGCCGGTGGAGCGTGCTGCGTCGTGTGAGGAATCGGGCGGAGAGCCAGGCGGCCCCGGCCAGGTTCACGAGTAGGACGAGGTTGAGGCCGAGCGCCGCCGTTCGGTTCGGGGTGAACCCGAGGTCGCCGATCCGAGCGATCATTGCGCCGAGCACCATCACGTCGAGGACGAGGGCGCTGACGACGGCGACTAGCTGGATTCGGTCCATCCAATCCGGCGACGTGGACGGGTCCCGCGCGGACATGCCGTACAGGACGAGCCCGAGGACGACCAGCAGCAGGGCGTCGAAGACGCTGAGAAGCTCGCGATCGAACGCGCCGCCAAGCCCGGTGACGGCGTAGACGACGGCGGCGCCCGCCAACATCACCGCGAACAGCGGCGTGAAGAGCATTGAGAGCACCGGCGCCATGTTCTCCACGACCCGCTGCTTCGACTCGACGAGCCATGCGGCCACGATCACGGCACCCGCCGCTCCCGACGGCAGTACCCACTCAGCGATCCGCTCGACGTCGACGCCCGTGGGTTCGAGGATGCCCGCCGTCAGTCCCATGAGCACCCCACCACCGAGCGCGATCAGCACGTAGTAGATGAACCATTCACCCGTGAACCGGACGAAATCCATCCGCCGCTCGTGCGATTCGATCGTGCCGCCCATGTACGGGAAGGCGACCGCGAACCAGAGCACCACGGGCAGATGGAGGACGACAAGGGCCTCGGTGGCCGAGTCTGTATCCCACGGGTAGAGGTTGATGACGAGCGCAGCGAGTACGAACGGCGCCGCTGCCAGTACCCAACGCCGGGCGTCGAGCTGCCGTTGGCGAGCGAAGTACGCGGCAAGAAACGGCAACACGAACAGGCTGGCGTTCCGCGCCAGCCAGTTCGGCTCCTCGTCCGGGAAGCCGGCCGCGAGGCGTGCGACCTGGATCACGACGGCCGCGGCCACAGCGAAGACGAGCGTCGTGAGCAA
>DASSXA010000185.1:0-3025 GCA_035704315.1 Gaiellaceae bacterium | reverse complement strand
GGTCAGCCTGGTCGGATGCGCTTCGGCCACGTGCTGATCCGGGACACGATCTACGACGAGCTCACACCGGGACGGCGCGTACAGCTGCACCGTCGCGTCGGCGACGCACTCGAGGAGCTGTACGCGAACAACCTCGAGCCGCATCTGGCTGAGCTGGCCCACCACTTCTACGAATCGGCGCGCCCGGCCATCGCGGAAAAGGCTCTCTCCTACGCGCGGCTGGCGGCAGAGCGATCACTGAGACTTCTCGCCTTCGAAGAGGCCGCCCGCCTGTTCACAATGGCCTTGCGCGTCCTCGACAGCATGGAATCGCCGGACGAAACGGTCCGCTGCGATCTCTTGCTTGGGCTCGGCGGCGCGTACGGACGCGCCGGCGACACACCACGCTCCAAACAGGCGTACCGCGAGGCGGCGCGACTTGCCGAGGCGCTGCACCTCCCGGACAAGCTCGGCCGTGCGGCGCTCGGCTACGGCGGCAGGATCAGCTGGGAGGTCTCAAGGGACGACGAGCACCTCGCCCACCTGCTCGAGCGTGCTCTGGCCGCCCTCAGCACTGAGGACAGCACGCTGCGCGTCAGGCTTCTGGCGCGCCTCGCCGGCGGACCGCTCCGCGATTCGAGAGCCGACGCCCAGCGGCGAAGGTCGCTCGGCGTAGAAGCGTTGGCGATGGCCCGGCGCATCCGCGACCCCTCGACGCTCGCCTATGCCCTCAGCGGCTACGCGTCGAGTCACCTTTCGCCTGATTCCACACGCGAGCTGGTGGAGCTCGCGAAGGAGCTGATCCAGGTCGCGCTCGATGCCGGTGATATGGAACGCGCCGTGGAAGGCTACGGGGAGCACCTCGACGCCTCGATGGAGCTTGGCGACCTGGTAGCGGTCTACGCCGACCTCGAGGCCATGACGATCCTCGCCGACGAGCTTCGCCAGCCTGCGCAGCTATGGCTCGTCGCCGTCCACCGGGCCGAGTTGGCGCTGCTCGAGGGGAGCTTCGAAGAGGCCGAGGAGCTGATCGCCGAGGCGCGCTCCATCGGCAAGCGGGCCCAAAGCTGGAGCGCGGCAGTCAACCATGGGCTCCAGCTGTACGTCCTTCGACGCGAGCAGGGACGCCTTGCGGAGGTTGAGGAGTTCGTCCGTCGCGCCGCTTCCGACTACTCGAGCTATCCAATCTGGCGCTGTGTCTTGGCCAGTGTGTTGGCCGAGCAGGGCTCGACCGCCGAGGCTCGAGCCGAGTTCGAAGCACTCGCGGCTGACGACTTCAGCAGACTTCCGTTCGACGAGGAATGGTTGATCAGCCTCTGCGTGGTCGCCGAGACGGCCGCGCGACTCGGTGACAGCGAGCGAGCGGAGACGCTCTACAGGCTCTTGCTGCCCTATGCCGACAGAATGGCCGTCAGCTATCCAGAGATCTGCCTCGGGCCGGTCTCGCGCTTTCTCGGAATCCTGGCCGCAACCATCGATCGTTACGACGAAGGGGCTGGACACTTCGAGGCCGCTCTCACGATGAACGAACGACTCCGAGCTCGACCATCGCTCGCACACACACAGGACGACTATGCGCGTCTGCTGCTCCGGCGCGGCAGGCCCGGCGACGCCGACAGGGCGCGCGGCCTGCTTGTGGACGCCAAGGGCACCTACCGCGAGCTCGGCATGAGCGGAGCCCTGTCATGGATGGCCCCGTCGACCCCGTCACCTATACAGGGATGAGTTCGTCGAGCAGCGCCCCGCGCGCGCCTGTCGCTTCCGCGAGGTAGACGCGCGCGTCCCGGAGGGCGGCCTCCATGGGCGTGATTCCGAGCTCGCTTGACGCGATGAGCGTCCTGGCGACCGAAACGCCCACCTCGGCCTCGATCGTGGCGAGCGCCGCTGCCGGCTCGCCGTCCTGAGCGACGATGTCGTACAGGTAGACAGCGCCTGCGTTGGAGAGGAAGTCCGGAACGGCGACGATCTCGCGCCTGTGCAAGACCTCGAGGGCGCCGGGGCCGTACGGGATGTTCGCCGCCGGGGCGATGACGGCACATGAGAGTCGCTCGGCGACAGCGACTGTGATGGAATCGGGCCGCGCGCCCGGTACGAGCAGGTCGCATTCGAGCTCGAAGAGCTCCTCGCGTCGACGCAGCGGATGCGAGCCGTGCTCGACGAATCGATCGCCGTAGCGCTCGCGCAGCGCGAGAAGCTCCTCGACGTCGAGCCCCTCCGGGTCAGCGACGAGACCGTCCAGCGTGCTCACCCCGACGAGACGTGCCCCCGCCCGGACGCAGGCCCGCGCCGTCCCGGCCCCCACTTTGCCGAAGCCTTCGACCGCGACGGCCGCGCCTTTGAGGCTGCGGCCGAGATGCGCGAGGGCTGCTTCGGCGGCTCCCTTGATGCCGTGCCCGGTGGCGAGGTCGTCCATTCCGAGCCCGTCGTGAGTCCGGGCCAAGAGCGGAAGTGGACCGCCTCGGTCGTCGAAGAAGTCGGCGGGAAAGGTCCCCATGTCGGGACCCGGCACGAAGACCCCGCGGTACGGCTCCAGCGCGCGCTTGTAGGCGGCGAGCACTGCGGCCCTGTCACCGCCGTCGAAGCGAATACCGGACTTGGCGCCTGCGTACGGCACCCGGAGTGCGGCAAACTTCCACGTCATCGCGCGCGCCAGGCGCGCAATCTCCCGGACATCGACGTCAGGCAGCATTCGGGTCCCTCCTGCAGAAACCGGGAAGAGCTCATGGTCGATGACGAGGAACGCCTCGAGCCCGGACTGATCGTCATTGAGGTCGATTATGCGCACGCCAGAAACCTCGGTCCCGTCCTTCCCTCACGCTCACAGAATCTTCGAGAGAAACTCTCTCGTTCGTTGCTTGTAGGGCTCGAGGAAAAAGTGCTCCGGGGGGCCTTCCTCGATGATCCGGCCGTCGTCCATCATCGCCACGCGGTCGGCTGCGACCTTGGCGAATCCCATCTCGTGCGTGACGACGACCATGGTCATGCCTTCGTGGGCGAGCTCCTCCATCACGGCGAGCACCTCCCCGATCATCTCCGGGTCGAGCGC
>DASSXA010000150.1:0-4925 GCA_035704315.1 Gaiellaceae bacterium | reverse complement strand
TGGGGCCCTCGCGGTGATCCTCCGTCGCTTGGACGCTCGCTCGTCCGCGCCGTCGGGACGGCGATCGCGATCATTCCGCTGTTCGCCGGCTACCTCCCGGTGCTGTTCGACCGTCGCCGCCGGGGCCTGCCGGACTTCCTCGCGGGCACAGTCGTGGTGTACGACGATGGGCCCGAGGTCACGCCGGACGAACCGCGATCGTCACGCGGCTGACCGCGCACAGCCGGTCATCGTCGTCGGTCAGCTCCACGTCCCAGACCCAGGTCGTTCGCCCCCGGTGCCGACGTCGCGCCACCGCGTGGATCGTTCCTTTGCTGATCGGACGAAGGAACGTCGAGTGGTTGGACATCCCGAGCCCGACGCTGCCGCGGGGCACGACGCCGATGTTCGTTCCCAGCGAGGCGAGCGCTTCGGCGATGGATGCGTAGACGCCGCCGTGCACGAGCCCGAGCGGCTGAGTCACGTGCTTTACGACGGGAACGTGAGCGCGAACGAGCTCCTCGCCCGCTTCGTCGACATCGAGACCGTAGTGACGGTCGAACGGTGACGCCTGCAGCTCACTCATCTCGCGGCGAAGTGTGAAGCTTCAGGCGGGATGAATGTCGGGGTTGGCCTTCCGACCACCACGCCGGGCGCGACGGGCGAGCTGCTCCTCGAGTGGGCGCGCCGCGCCGACAACGGGCCGTTCTCGTCGGTCGCAGTCCTGGATCGCCTCGTCTATGACAGCTTCGAGCCGTTCGCGATGCTTTCGGCGGCGGCGGGAGCGACGTCCCGCGTGCGTTTGGCCACGATGATCGCGATCGGCCCGCTGCGCTCGACCGCACTCCTCGCGAAGCAGGCCGCGTCGGTCCACGGCCTCTCCGGCGGACGCCTGACGCTGGGCCTTGCCGTGGGGGCGCGAGCCGAGGACTACGAGGCCGCCGGCGTGGAACATCGCGGGCGAGGGCGAAAGCTCGGCGAGCAGCTGGCGTATATCCGCGGCGCGGTCGACGGAGACCGAGTCGGGCCGGCGCGGGACGGGATCGAGCTGCTCGCCGGCGGGTTGAGCGGACAGGCGTTCTCCCGCATGGCTCGCTATACCGACGGGTACGCGCACAACGGCGGCCCACCGCGCGCGTTCGCGGGCGCGGCCGCGCGGGCCGAGGCCGCTTGGCACGACCTGGGGCGAGAGGGCCGTCCGCGCCTCTGGGGACAGGGCTACTTCACGCTTTGCGACGCCGAGCGCGGCGAGGCCTATCTGCGCGATTACTACGCGTTCACCGGCGGCTTCGTCGAGCGGATCGTCGCCGAGCACCTCTTGAGCGTGCGAGCCATCAAGGACTTCATTCGGGGGTACGAGGAGGCAGGCTGCGACGAGCTCGTCCTCTTTTCCACGACACCCGCGATCGAGGAGCTCGACCGTCTCGCAGAGGTCGTGGCATGAGGGTCGCAATCGTCGGCGGAGGTCCGGCCGGCCTCTATCTCGGGACCCTGCTCAAGAAGCTCGACCGCGAGGCAGAGGTCCGGGTGCTGGAGCGGAACGCGCCGGACGCGACCTTCGGCTGGGGCGTCGTCTTCAGCGAGGAGACGCTCGGCTCGTTGCGCGACGCCGATCCCGAGACCCACCTCGAGATCACCGAGACGTTCGCGCGGTGGGACCGGGTCGACATCCGCTACCAGGACCGCATTCTGAGCTCGCGGGGCCATTCGTTCTCGGCAATCGCACGGCGGCGGCTGCTGGAGATCCTCCAGGCTCGCTGCCGGGAGCTCGGCGTCGAGCTCGTCTTCGGGACCGAGGTGGAAGCGTTGCCGGAGGCCGACCTCGCAGTCGGCGCGGACGGCGCCAACAGCCTCGTGCGGCGGCTCGGCAAGTTCCGCACGACCGTCGAACCGGAGGGCTCGAAGTACGTCTGGTTCGGAACCGACCTGGTCTTCGACGCCTTCACCTTCATTTTCAAGAACACGGAGCATGGTCTCTTCAACGTCCATGCCTACCCCTACGACGAGCGCATGAGCACGTTCATCGTCGAGTGCCCGGACGCCGCGTGGCGTGCGGCTGAGCTCGACCAGCTGAGCGAGCAGGACAGCCTCGGCTTCTGCGAGCAGCTCTTCGCGCGCGACCTTCGGGGGCGAGAGCTCTTCTCCAATAGGTCGATATGGCTCGACTTCCCGAAGGTGACGAATCGGGTCTGGCACGACGGGCGCGTCGTCCTGATCGGGGACGCCGCGCACACGGCGCACTTCTCGATCGGCTCCGGGACGAAGCTCGCGATGGAGGATTCGATCGCGCTCGCCAACGCGCTGGCGCGACGGAATTGGGATGTCGATGCCGCGCTCGTCGACTACGAGCTCGAGCGCACGCCGCTCGTCGAACGCACGCAGGCCGCGGCGACCGACAGCGCAGCGTATTTCTCCCGGATCGCGACCTACACCGGGATGGAGCCGATTCAGTTCGCGTTCAACCTGCTCACACGCAGCGGGCGGATCACGCATGCAAGCCTCGGGATCCGCGACCCTCAGTTCACACGCACGCTGGATGCCTGGTTCGGCGGAAAGGAGATCTCGCCGCCGCCTGCGTTCGCGCCGCTGGAGCTTCGCGGCGTGCGGTTCCCGAGTCGCTTCAGCCTCGTTCCGAGCGGGTTCGTCGCCGTGTCACCGGAGGGGCGGATTTCGCGGGAGACGCCTGTCATCAACAACTGGACACGTCCCGAGGGTCAGGTCCTTCTCCAGCTCGGACATGCCGGGCGCAGAGGGTCTTGCAGGCCCACCTCCGCCGGACGAGACCTCCCCCTTTCGGACGGCTGGCCGGTGGTCGCGCCTCAACCCCTCCCGTATGCCCCGTTCAGCCCTGTCCCCGGGAGCCCGAACGAAGCCGGCGTGCTCGCGCAGTTCGTGGCGGCCGCGCAGGTCGATGCCGACGTGCTCGAGCTCGACATGGCCCACGGCTATCTGCTCGGGAGCTACCTCTCGCCGCTGACGAACTCGGAGCCGGACCGGCCACGCTTTCCGCTCCAGGTGCTCGCGGCG
Organism: Gaiellaceae bacterium; assembly: GCA_035704315.1. GTDB lineage: Bacteria > Actinomycetota > Thermoleophilia > Gaiellales > Gaiellaceae > JACDAN01. Next base: position 1,919 of record DASSXA010000150.1, on the reverse strand, counting down.
GTTCGCGATGTGTGGGCAGGCCCGCTCGCGGTGAGGCTCTCGGTCACCGACTGGCACCCGCGAGGCAACTCTCTAGACGACGGGATCGCGATCGCCAGGGCGATGCGGGACGCCGGCGCAGACCTTATCCACGTCGAGGCGGGCCAAACGGTTCACGACGACCGCCCGGAGTACCGCCGCGGTTTCCTGACCGCGCTCAGCGACCGCGTCCGCAACGAGGCGCGGATCCCAACGCTCGTCGGCGGCTACCTGACCACCCTCGACGAAGCCAACACGATCGTCGGAGCCGGACGCGCCGACCTCGTCTTGCTCGACCTTCCTGCGACACAGATCGAGCGCACGGTGGACACAAGTAACAAGTTGTTACTAGCGGAGGCGCGACCCTGAACTTCGGCGAGTTGGCTTATCCGGAGCTGGAAGGGCGTGAGGGCGCCGTGCACCTGCTCCCACTCGGCGCTACCGAGCCGCACGGGCCCCACGCGCCGCTCTCGACGGACACGATCATCTCCGTGGGCATCTCCCGGCGGGCGGCCGACCGCCTCCGGGGCGAGCTCGACGTGTTCGTCCTTCCGGCGGTGCCGTACGGAGTCACCCGCTACGGCGCGGACTTCCCGGGCGCGGTCTCGATCAGCGAGGAGACCTTGCGCTCGCTGGTCACGGAGATCGCTGCGAACTTCGAACGGATCGTGCTCGTAAACAGCCACCTCGAGCCCGAGCAGGTCTGGACACTGCGTGGGCTCGGCCTGCCGCTGCTCGACGTCACACGCCGGGCGAACGCTCGGCGCCTGACCGACGAGTTCCGAGCCGGCGCCGGCCACGCCGGCCGCTACGAGACATCACTTGTGCTTGCCGACCGCCCCGGGCTCGTCAACCAGGAGCGGATGCGCACCCTGCAAGAGAAGATGATCGACATGCCGGCGGCGATCCGCTCCGGTCAGACGAGCTTCGTCGCCATGGGGATGGACCAGGCCTATGCGGGCGCGCCCGCCGAGGCCACGGCGGAGGAGGGCGAGCAGACATTCGAGGCGCTCGTCGAGATCCTCGTCGAGGTGATCCGTGAGGTCGCCCGCCGGTGATGACCTACGACGACCTCCCGCACGAGCTCAACATCGCGAGCTGGTTCGTCGATCGCAACGTCGAGGAGGGACGAGGCGAGCGCACGGCGCTGATCGGCCCAACCGGCCGAACGACCTACGCCGAGCTCGCTGCGCTCGTGAACCGCAGCGGCAACGTCCTCCGCGAGCTCGGCGTCCGTCCGGAGGAGCGGGTGCTGCTCGTCCTCGGCGACTCGGTCGAGTTCGTCGCGATCTGGTACGGCGCCCAGAAGATCGGCGCGGTCACGGCCGAGGCGTACACGTTCCTTCAGCCGAAGGACTACGCCTACTACCTGGACTACACCCGCGCCGGCGTCGTAGTCGTCGACAACACGACGCTCGAGCCCGTGCGCGAAGCCGCCGCCGGCAGCCGCTGGCTCCGCCACATCCTCATCGTCGGCGACGACTTCGACCGCCTCGCAGTCGAGGCTTCGGACGAGCTCGCTCCGGCTCCGACGATGAAGGACGACATCGCGATCTGGAAGTTCACGACGGGGAGCACCGGGCAGCCGAAAGCCGCAGTCCATCCCCAGCACAGCCCGGTCCTCTCGTTCGAGTGGTACGCGAAGGGCGTGCTCGGCATCCGCAAAGACGATGTCGTCCTCCCTGTCCCCAAGCTGTTCTTCGGTTACGCCCGGGACCTCACCGCACTCTTCCCGTTCGGCGTCGGCGCGGCCGGCATCGTCTTCCCTGAGCGGACGACGCCGGAGCGGATCTTCGACCTCGTGGCGGAGCACCGACCGACGATCCTCGTCAACGTGCCGACGATGATGGCCCAGATGATCGCCGCAGCCGTCCCGCCGGGCCAGGACGAGTGTCAGACAC
>DASSXA010000147.1:0-13281 GCA_035704315.1 Gaiellaceae bacterium | reverse complement strand
GTGCGAAGAAGTCGGCGTCGGCCTGCGTATCCGCGACGACGAGATCGGCGGCTCGGAAGGCGCGACGGTCGATCGCGGTGAGGACGCGGGCCGCGAGCGAGCCCGTGCGAAAGCGGCGGCGATCGGCCACGAAGGTATCCGAGAGCGAGACGAGTGGGTTGAAGACGACCGGCCGCCCTCTGGCCGCGCGTCTTGCGGCGGGAAGATCGAAATGGCCGGGGTAGCCGACGAGGACGGCGTCTGCTTTGGATGCTCCTCTTCGGAGCAGGCGCGCCTCGCCGCGTGCGAGCCGGAGCGCCGTCGTCGGCCCGGCGGACCAGTTCTCCTCGCTTCCCTCCCACACCGGCTCGTGCCGCTCCAGGACGTCGACTTCGGCCCGCCGGAGGGCCGAGATCACCTGGGCGTTGCGCGGGTAGCGACGCTCGTAGGTTCCGAAGTAGAGGACACGCACGCCGACCTAGTTCGAGACCGGCTCGCGTGCCTTCGCCTCGAGCACCTCCTCGACGTGGAAGTCGTCCGCACCGCCGGTGCGCTCCTCGTGGTGGCTCGTGATCAGCTCGCTCAGAAGCCCGAGAGAGAAAAACTGCAGCCCGACGACGATGAGCAAGACGCCGAGGGTGAGCAGCGGGCGGTGCCCGATCGCCTCGCCCGAGAGCTTGAGCCCGGTGAGGTAGACCAGCAAGACGGTTCCGATTGCGCCCAGTGCGAGGCCGAGGCCGCCGAAGAGGTGGAGGGGGCGATGTCGGTAGCGGCCCATGAACCAGACCGTCATGAAATCGAGAGAGCCACGGACGTACCGCTCGACGCCGTAGTTGGATCGTCCGTGCTCCCGCGGTCGATGGTTGACGGGCAGCTCGGCGACGCGATAACCGCGGTCGTGAGCGAGCACCGGCAGGAAGCGATGGAGCTCTCCGTAGATCCGCAGGTTTCGGACGACTTCGGCTCGGTAGGCCTTCAGGCCGCAGTTCATGTCGTGCAGTCGGAGGCCCGACACGCGTCCGACGACGCCGTTGAAGATCCGTGAGAGCAGCCGGCGCGTGAGTGGATCTCGCCGGTGGGCCTTCCAGCCCGAGACGAGGTCGAAGCCCTCATCGAGCTTGGCGAGGAGGCGTGGGATCTCGGCGGGGTCGTCCTGGAGGTCGGCGTCGATCGTGACGACAACATCGCCGGACGCATGCCGGAAGCCTGCTGCGAGCGCCGCCGCTTTGCCGAAGTTGCGGCGGAGGCGAACCACTACGACGTTCGGCGCCGTGGCGTGGAGTCGGGTCAGAGCCGCAAAGGACCCGTCGGCCGAGCCGTCGTCGACGAAGACGGCTTCCCACGCACGGCCGAGCGGCTCGAGGGCGCTGCGAAGCTCCTCGTAGAGCGGCTCGACGCTCCGTTCCTCGTCGTGGACAGGAACGACGACGGAGATCACGGCAGTAGCTTATGCATGCAGTGGCCGCGCTCTTGTCGCTCGAAGAGGCTCAGCGTCGGATCCTCGAACGCGTTGTCCGGCTGCCCGACGAACAAGTGGCCCTAGATGACGTGGCCGGGCGAGTGACGGCCGCTGATGTCGAGTCCCGGGTCGACCTGCCCCCGTTCGACTCGTCGGCCATGGACGGTTTCGTGCTGCGTTCGGCGGACACGCCGGGACGGCTACCTGTCGTGGAGCGCATTGCGGCCGGCCGGCCGGCATCTCGCGCCCTCACTGCCGGAGAGGCGATGGGCATAGCCACCGGAGCGGCGATTCCCGACGGAGCAGATGCCGTCATCCCCATCGAGTATGTTGTCGATCATGGCAACGAGATCGAGATTGTCGAGCGAGTCGAGCAGGGTGCAGACGTCCGTCCTCGCGGGGGCGACCTCCGGGCGGGGCAGGTCGTCGTTTCCCGCGGCATGCGGCTCGGGCCGGCGCAGGTCGGCGCGCTCGCCGCCGCGGGGGTAGCCGACATTCCTGCGACCAGGCGGCCGCGCGCCGCCGTTCTCTCGACGGGTACGGAGCTTCGGCCTCCAGGATCCAAGCTCGAGCCCGGTCAGATCTACGAGGCGAACGGGGTCCTACTCGCCGCGCAGCTGGCGACGGCCGGCGCCGAGGTTGAGCGACTCGAGCCTGTCGCCGACGACGAGGCCGCGCATCGAGCCGCGTTGGAGGCGGGGCTCGAGGCCGATGTGCTTGTCTCGTCGGGCGGCGTTTCCGTGGGGCCGCACGATCTGGTCCGGTCCGTTGGCGGCGAGCTGGGGGTCGAGGAGGTCCTGTGGGGCGTGGCCGTGAAGCCGGGCAAGCCCCTTTCGTTCGGGGTGCGCGGCCGGACGCTCGTCTTCGGCCTGCCCGGGAATCCAGTTTCCTGCCTCGTATGCTTCGAGCTGTTCGTGCGTCCGGCCGTGCTCGCTCTGCAGGGCCTCGCGAACCCGCTTCCGCGCTTCGAGCCCGGAAGACTGGCGAAGAGTGTTCGCCCGAACAAGGCTCGGACGGAGCTCGTGCGCGCGCGGTCGCGAGTCGTTGACGGAGAAGTCGAGCTCGAGGCTGTCAGCGGCCAGGAGTCGCACATGATCGCCCGCGCTGCGGGCGCGGACACGCTCATCCTCGTCCCGGCGGGCAGCGATGAGCTGGCGGCCGGCTCGCGGATCAGCTACCTGCGGCTCGCTTGAGCTCTTCTCGCCGACGCTTCGGCCGGAGTGCGAGGAGCAGCATTCGGCGAACGAGCTCGCGGATCGGTCCGCGTGGGGATCGCTCCTGCGCGCTCGGGTACGGCGCGTACCGCCCGGCCGCCACCGCTGCCATCTGACCGGCGGCGGCGAGCCAGGCAAGCCCGATCAGTAGCGACGGGATCGGCACATACCCGACGGCGACGAGCCGCAGCAGGTACCAGGGCGCGCTCGCGCCCAGGTCGAAGCGCCAGGCAAACGAGCCGATGAGGAGGAGCGGTCCAACCAGGCCGAGGGAGAGCACGGCCGCCCGAACCCAGAAGCGGTGGTACCGCACCTGCGGGAGCCAGAGCCAGGCGTGCAGCGACGGCAGCACGAAGATCAGGGCGAAGGGATTCGTGGCGACTACCAGCAAGGCAACCACGCCGAGGACGAGCAGTGCGGCCGTCTGACCGGCGAGCTCCTCCTCGGGCCGCACCCGGCGCCGCGGCAACAGCCGTTCGCGGGCGACGAGCCAGCCGGCCAAGGCGAGCGCCCCGAGGACCCCAAGAGCGAAAAGCGGCCAACCGGCTGTGAACCGCGCGTCGGGTGACGGCGGCACCGACTCGCCCTTGCCCCAGGCCCCGAGAAGAGCGAGCACGCCGAACACGGCTCCGACCCACAGCCAGAACGCGAGCCTGCTTCGGTAGCTGCGCAGGGCCGGTGCGAGTGGGATACGGCGCCGACGACAGAGCGCGAAGAGATCGACCGCGGCGAGGAGAAACGGTAGAAGCGCCGTGATGAGCACGAGCTTGATCGCCCAACCGCGAATGACTCGCGGGCCGAGGTAGATGTACGTGGCGGTCGACCCCGGCAGTGCCACGCCTTCATCCAGGGAGCCGAGCACCCCCTCGGCCGCACCGCCGGCTTGCCCGATGTGTCGTCGGGTCAGCGTGTCGAGGGTGTCGGTTTCGGGTCGGGGCGGTCGTTCGTCCGCTGTCGTCAGCGTCACAGTGGGCACTCCGTGGCCGATGAACGGCGCCTGCTCGTAGAAGCTGAATGGAAAGGCGAGGTCGAGCAGCTGGCCGAGGGAGCTCGTTCGCCTGGGCTCGGCGCCGGTTCGCTGCTGGACGTGCCCGGCAGCGGTTTGAACGAACACCGGATCGGGCGAGCGCGGCCTGTCGGCGGCGATATCGAGCCGGATCGCCCGCTGACCCCCGATCGCATCGAGGTTAAGGGCAGCCTCGAGCCGTGTCCGATATGGCGAACGCTCCAGAAAGCGCCTGACTCCAAGTCCGCCGAACGCCCCGGCGTCAGACGAGAGAAAGACGAGCGTGTGCGCCGGGCTGAGGGCGGCTGTCGCTCGACCGGCCGTTGGTGACGCACGGACTCCATAGCCGCGTGCAAGCTCGATCAGCGCGCCTGTTCCGGAGGCGTTGTCGTTGGCGCCTGGACCAATCCCTGCGTTGTCTCTATGGGCAACGACGACGAGCGTGCGCCCGGACCGGCCGGGAACGACGGCGTAGACGTTCTCCAGCGGCACATGGCCAAGCCCGGCGATAGACGCCTCGAAGCGGTCGCGCTGGACGCGAAAGCCGTACGAGCGAAACCGCTGCGCGACCCATTCTGTTGCGTCATCCGCCTTCTCCGACCCGGGAGCGCGATTCGGGAACTGGATCGCGAGCTCGCGTGCCGTCTCGACGGCGGCGAGCTGGTCGAAGGAGGGCGGGAGCGTAGGTGCCGGCAGTTCGCCGGGCCGGGCTACCGTGAACGCCGTGATGAGCAGGGGAATCGCGACCAGCAGGGCCGTGCCGCGATACGTGCGTCCGCTCACCGGCCGTTCGAGTGAGCCACGCCGGGGCCGCCTCGGCGCAGATGTGGGCCGAAAGGCCGCCATTTCGCCGGGCTATAGTAGGGAGGGCCGGTCGCCTACGCCTTACGCCCGGCGGTGATGCGCCCCGTGCCCGAGTCCTCGACCATTCTCCTCGTCGACGACGAGGACTCCATTCAGAAGGTTCTCTCCTATCCGCTCGAGCGCGACGGATTCCGCGTCCTTGCAGCCCGCGACGGTGAGGAAGCCCTCGCCAAGTTCGCATCCGAGCCGGTCGATCTGGTCGTCCTCGACCTCATGCTTCCGAAGCTGGACGGGCTCGAGGTCTGCAAGCGCCTGCGATCGCAGAGCACGGTGCCGATCATCATGCTCACCGCCCGCGACGACGAGCTCGACAAGGTGCTAGGTCTCGAGCTCGGCGCCGACGACTACATCACGAAGCCGTTCTCGATCCGTGAGTTCCGCAGCCGAGTGCGGGCGCTGTTGCGGCGCGCGTCGCTGCCGTCCCAACACGACCTCAGCCGGGCGGAGACCATCGAAGCGGACGGCCTCCGCATCGACCCGATGCGGAGATCCGTCGAGGTGCACGGAAAGCCGATTCAGCTGACCTACGTGGAATTCGAGCTGCTGCGGACGCTCGCGGCGAATCCAGGCCGGGTCTTCGGCCGGCGCCGCCTACTCGAGTCGCTGTGGGGCGACTCGGCGTACCGCGAACCGCGCACGATCGACGTCCACGTGCGCCATCTGCGGGAGAAGCTTGAGCCCGATCCCAGTGAGCCCGAGTTCATCCTGACCGTTCGCGGGGCGGGCTACCGCTTTCGGGACACGTGAAACGCTTCCACTCCGTCGGGGTCAAGCTCACGCTCGCGCTCGCGGGCCTCGTCGCCGGCGCGCTCGCGATCGTCTACCTCGCCGTCGTCCCGTCGCTCAAGGACCGGCTACTCGACAGCCGGCTGGACCAGCTCGAGCTGGTTGCCCCGTCCGTGATCACCGACATCGAGACGGGCACGTCGGGCGGGGGTTATCCGCTGAACCTGATCCTTTCCGACCAGGGCCAACAGCGGGGCGTCAGGCTCACTGTCCTGGACTACCTCGACCAAACGCCGGTCTACCTCAGAGTGGTCGGTGACTCGCTGCAGCTCGGTCAGACGCTCGTCAACGACCCGATTGCGCAGCGAGCGGCGGAGCATCGCCAGATCGAGAGAGGCGTCGTTAACCGGAACGGCGCCAGCTTCGGCGAGGTCGCTTACCCATGGGGCAACCGCATCCTGCTCGTCTCCAACCCGGTTGAGGACACTCTCGACACGGTAGGGCTCGTCGAGCGCCGGCTGCTGCTTGCCGGCTTGATCGCGCTCGCCGCCGCTGCCCTCGTCGGTTTCGCGCTTGCGCGCATCTTCTCCCGCCGAATCCGGCGACTCGAGCGGGCTGCAGACCGCATCGCGGGTGGAAGCTTCGACGAGCCCGTGGTGGACGGCGCCGCCGACGAGCTGGGCGAGCTGGCCGGCGCGTTCGATGACATGCGGAAGCGCCTCGCCGCGCTGGAGCACGCGCGGCGGGAATTCATCGCGAACGCTTCGCATGAGCTGCGGACGCCGATCTTCGCTCTCGGCGGCCACATCGAGCTGCTGACCGACGAAGACGTCGACGATCGGACGCGGCGCGAGTTTCTCGAGGAGATGCGCGTTCAGGTCGTGCGACTGACGAAATTGGCAACGGATCTGCTCGACCTCTCGCGCCTCGATGCGGGCCGGCTACGGGTGGAGCTGGCGCCGGTCGACCTCGGCGAGATCGCCGGCTCCCTGGTCGGTGAGTTCGGCGGTGTCGGCCGCGGCAGTGAGCACATACTCGTCGCCGAGGGCGAGGAAACCGTCCTGGCACGCGCCGACGAGGAACGCGTCCGTCAGATCGGTCGTATCCTGCTGGAGAACGCGCTAGTCCACACGCCGGCCGGGACGGAAGTCCACGTCGGCGCCGGCGGTGGCGACGAGACCGTGACGCTTCAGGTCGAGGACGACGGCCCTGGTATCGCGCCGGAGCACCAGGCGCACGTCTTCGAACGCTTCTACCGCGCTGAAGGCGCCCTCGCCGCGGGCAGCGGCCTCGGCCTGGCGATCGCCGCCGAGCTGGCGGCCGTGATGGGCGGCGAGATCGAGCTCGAATCGCGTCCCGGCCGTACGGTGTTCACGCTTCGCTTGCCGAGAATGCTGGTTCCCGCGGCCGAGCGAGCGCCGGCGCTGACCCGTTAAGAGCGTTTTCCCGTGAAAACGCGTTCGGAAGAGGCGTGGCTACAGTGAGCCTGCTCGTGCGCCCTCCGGTCGTTGCTGCTCTCGCCGTCTCCGCCGCTCTCCTGGGCGGTCTGCTCGCGCTCATCCTCGGCAAGGCGACGGGGCTCGCCGAGGGCAGGACGGACACGGTCTTCATTTCCGGGAACGGCGCTGCACTTCCGGTCGAACGCCGCGTTCCCGAGTCCCGGGTCAAACCGGTGCTCGGAAACTCCTTCGATCCCGCCGCGATCTATCGCGCGCGGAGCAGCGGCGTCGTCACGGTGTACTCCTACTTCGACGGACGTGCCGCCGATCAGCATGCGGCTCAGGGCTCGGGCTTCGTGACCTCGAAGCAGGGCGACATCCTGACGAGCAGTCACGTCGTGACCACGGCGGGCGAGAACCCGGCGGAGCGACCGGCCGCCGCGAGCCGCGTCTACGTCGCGTTCGACGACAACGACCGGGTGCCTGCGAAGCTCGTCGGCTGGGACGTGTACGACGACGTTGCCGTCCTTCGCGTCGACCGGAACGCGCACAGCCTCGACCCCGTGCCGCTCGGCGACTCGGACCGCGTCGAGGTTGGCGCCCCCGTTGCCGCGATGGGCAGTCCCTTCGGCAACGAGAACTCGCTGGCGGTCGGGATCGTCTCCGCCACACATCGCTCGATCGACTCTCTGACCTCCGAGTACACCGTGGGTGACGCAATCCAGACTGATGCCCCGATCACGCACGGAAACTCCGGTGGCCCACTCTTCGATGCTCGAGGCCGTGTCATCGGCATCAACGCCCAGATTCGAAGCGACTCGGGGCAGACGGAGGGCGTCGGCTTCGCGATCCCCATCAACGCGGCGAAGCGGTCCTTCGGGCAGCTCGACCGGAACGGACGCGTTGTCTACGCGTATGTCGGCGTCAATGCGGAGGATCTGACGCCGACCATCGCCCGGAGTGTCGGCTACCCGGTGAAGCGCGGCGCCGTCATCGCATGCATCGTCCCTGATGGTCCCGGGTCCGATGCCGGTCTTCGCGGCGGAAAGGAGACCCGATCGGTCAACGGCCTCGACTTTCGCGTCGGTGGCGATGTCGTTGTCAAGATTGCAAACGTGCCAGTACAAGATGCAGACGATCTCGTACGGGCAGTCAGCCGGCTCGTCCCGGGTCAGGTCGCCCTTTTCACCGTGCTGCGTGAGGGACGGCGAATGGTCGTCCCGGTCGAACTCGGGCAGCGGCCGAGCAAGCCCCGCGTCAAGTGCTAGCAGGGTTTAGGGCACCGGCCCTCCGGAGATAGTCCGAGCGGGGAATCTGAGCGGGTACCGGGCCGAATCCTGCTAGAACCTCACGAAAGCGACCGCATGTCATCCAGTTCCCCGGCAGCTGTCAACGGCGGCGAACGAATCGTTCGGCTGACGATTCCGGCAAAGGCCGAATACATCATGCTCGTCCGCCTCGCCCTCAGCGGGCTTTCTCACTTCCGGCGCTTCTCGCAGGAGACGCTCGGCGATCTCAAGCTCGCGGTCACCGAAGCCTGCTCGAACTCCGTGCGCCACGCGTATCGCGACGGCCGCGAGGGCTCGGTCGAGGTCGTCTACGAGCTTCACCCCGACCGCCTGGTTGTCGAAGTGTGCGATGACGGCGAGGGTTTCACCTTCGCCGAACCGCGTTCGCCGTCGGAGCAGATGCTCGATGAGGGAGGCCTCGGCATCGCGATCATCCGTGAGCTCGCGGACGAGCTCGAGGTCGGGCCCGGAGTGAACGGGAAGGGTTCTCGCCTCCGGTTCGTAAAGTTCATCGAGAACCAGCGTTAAACCCCTGTATCCTCGCTCGCGCCCTCGGTCGGAGACCCTCTCATGCTCTCGCTCGTCAACGTCGGAACCAAGGTGCTCGGCGAGTACTCGACGCTCCTGGGCCGTGGTCTCATGGCCGAGATCCAGCGGCTGGCCGAGCCGATTGCAGGGTCACGGGTCCTGCACCTCTCGGCGACGGCTTTCGGGGGCGGAGTCGCGGAGATCAACTACGCCCTCGTGCCGCTCATGCGCAGCGCGGGACTGGAAGCCGAATGGCGGATCATCCACGGCCAGGAAGAGTTCTTCAACGTCACGAAGAAGATCCACAACGCGTTGCAGGGCAGCCCCGTCGGCCTGACGTTCGAGGAGCAGCAGATCTTCCACCAGTACAACGCCTCGAACGCGGCGGAGCTCGACGACTCCGACTACGACTTCATCATCATCCACGACCCGCAGCCCGCTGCCGTGATCGACCACTTCTCCGATTCTCGGGCCGCATGGATCTGGCGTTGCCACATCGACCTCTCGGAGCCAAACCAGGAGGTCCTCGGATTTCTGCTGCCCTCGCTCGCGCGCTACGACGCGGCGATCTTCCACCGGCCCGAGTACGTGCCTGAGGCCGAGGAGCTTCCCGAGGCCTTCATCTGGCCGCCGGCGATCGATCCCCTGACGCCGAAGAACATGGCTCTTTCGGCCGAGGATGCCGCGTACATCGTCGATCAGTTCGGAATCGACGTCGAACGTCCGCTGATCACTCAGGTCTCGCGTTTTGATCCGTGGAAGGACCCGCTGGGCGTGATCGACGCCTTTCGGCTCACGCGCGAGGAGCACTCGGACCTGCAGCTCGCGCTCGTCGGTTCGATGGCCCACGACGACCCGGAGGGGTGGGAGTACTACAACCAGACCGTCGACTATGCGGCGGCCGACCCTGACATCTTCATCCTCTCGAACCTGAACAACATCGGCGCGATCGAGGTCAACGCGTTCCAGGTGCACTCGCGCGCGGTGCTCCAGAAGTCGATCAAGGAGGGCTTCGGCCTAACGGTCACCGAGGCGCTGTGGAAAGCGCGGCCGACGGTCGCCGGTCGCGTGGGCGGTATTCCCGCACAGATCCAGGACGGCGAAACCGGTTGGCTCGTCGATTCCGTCGAGGAGTGCGCCGAGGCGTGCAAGGAGATCTTGGCGGACCCGGTCGTGGCGGCCGCGCGTGGCCGGCGCGGCAAGGAGTACGTCCGCCAGCACTTCCTCATGCCGCGACTGCTGCGCGACTGGCTCGCGCTCTTCAACCGGCTGGCGGGGCACGACACGGGCGAGACCCAGCTCGTAACGGCGACGACCCCGGCTGCCTGAGCGGATCCCGGCAGCCCGTGGACCCTGGGGTAGGGTCCGGGCGATGGGTGCCCGGCGGAAGCTCATCGTCGTTTCCAATCGCTCGCCTGTCACGTTCCGCAGGGACGCGGACGGCGCGCGCGTCCCGCGTCGCGGCGGGGGCGGCCTGGTGACGGCTCTTCGGAGCCTCGTTGCACTGCACGACGTCACCTGGATCGCCAGCGCGATGAGCGACGAAGATCGTGCCGTCGCCGCCGAGGCCGGAGGCGAGCCGATCGACGAGACCGCCCGTGACGGGTCCGCGTACCGGCTTCGCTTCGTGGTGCACGAGGAGGCGCCCTACGACTGGTTCTACAACGTCGTCTCGAACCCGACACTCTGGTTCCTGCAGCACTACCTGTGGGACCTGGCGCGCTCACCGAACCTCGACCGCGGGCTCCATCTCGCCTGGGAGGAGGGCTACGTCGCCGTCAACGCCGGTTTCGCAGATGCGGTCGTCGCCGAGCTGGAGGCTCAGCCCGATGCAGCCGTTCTCTTTCACGACTACCACCTGTACCTCGCCCCGCGTTTTGTTCGGACACGCATGCCCGAGGCTGCGCTCTCCCACTTCGTTCACATCCCGTGGCCGGAGCCCGACTACTGGCGCGTGCTGCCGGAAGCGATTCGCGTCGCGCTTCACGACGGACTGCTTGCAAACGACGTCGTCGGGTTCCACACCGACCGCTGGCGACAGAACTTCATGCGCTCCTGCGTCGACATCGTCGGCGCCGAGGGAGACTTCGTCGATTGCACCGTCGAGTACGACGACCGCCGGGTCTTGGCGACCTGCCATCCGATCTCCGTCGATCCCGGCGAGTTCGACGAGCTCTCGAGCTCTCGAGAAGTGCTCGAGCGCGAGGAGCAGCTCCTCGGCTCACGGCCCGAGAAGCTGATTCTCCGCGTCGACCGCACCGACCCGTCGAAGAACATCGTTCGTGGGTTCCGCGCCTTCGAGCGGCTTCTCGAGGACAGCCCCGAGCTGCACGGCCGTGTCGGCATGCTTGCCCTGCTCGACCCGACCAGGCAGGACATTCCCGAGTACTCGGAGTATCTCGCCGCGATCCAGCGGACGGCCCGCGCCGTCAATGACCACTTTCAGAGCGAGCGTTGGACGCCGATCGAAGTGCGGATCGAGGACAACTTTCTCGACGCCGTGGCGGCCTACAAGCAGTACGACGTCCTGCTCGTGAACGCCATCTTTGACGGGCTCAACCTGATCGCCAAGGAGGCCCCGCTCGTGAACGAGCGCGACGGGGTGCTCGTCCTCTCCGAGAACGCCGGCGCACACGCGGAGCTCGCCGAATGGGCGGTGACCGTCAATCCCTTCGACATTTCCGGTCAGGCCGAGGCGATCCGGCTCGCGCTCGAGATGCCGGTGGAAGAACGGCACCGGCGGCTCGCCGCGCTGCGGGCGCATGTCCGCGAGCACGACCTCGAGCAATGGGTCGAGGCGCAGCTGGCCGATCTCGACCGAGTGCTGGCCCACGCCCGCGCCGGATCATGAGCGAGTTCTCCCACCTGGACGCCGGGGGTGGCGTTCGGATGGTCGATGTTGGTGACAAGCCGCGCTCAAGGAGGCGCGCGCGTGCGCGCGCGACGCTGGCGATGGCCCCGGAGACTGCGGCTCGGCTGCGTGAGCTGCCGAAGGGTGACGCGCTGACGACCGCGCAGATCGCCGGAGTGATCGCGGCGAAGCGGACAAGCGACCTCATTCCGCTCTGCCATCCACTTCCGCTGACCTCGATCGACGTGCATGTTGCCATCCTAGAAAACGGTACGGACATCACCGCGACGGTCGAAACCACCGCCCAGACCGGCGTCGAGATGGAGGCGCTCGTTGCGGCGAGCGTCGCCGCGCTCACGATCTACGACATGGCAAAGGCGGTTGACGAGACGATGTCGGTGACGGAGGTGCGGCTGCTCGAGAAAACCAAGGAGCCCGCGTGACGGCTGCGGTGCTGACGATCTCGGACGGGGTGGCGCACGGCGTTCGCGAGGACGAAAGTGGTGCCGTCCTCGAAGAGCTGCTCACCGTCGAGGGCTACGACGTCGTCCGTCGGGTCGTCGCGGACGAGCGGACGGAGATTGCCGAGGCGATCGAAGAGCTTTCCGACGAGTGCTCGCTGGTACTGACGACCGGTGGCACCGGCGTGGCGCCGAGGGACGTCACGCCTGAGGCGACGGCCTCTGTTCTCGAGCGCCAGGTCCCGGGAATCGCCGAGGCGGTGCGGGCGGACGCGCTGGCGAAAACTCCTCACGCGCTCCTGTCGCGGGGCGTCGCCGGTGTACGCGGCTCGTCGCTCGTCGTCAATCTGCCCGGCTCGCCGGGAGGGTGTCGCGACGGGTTCGCTGTGCTCCGGCCGGCCCTCGCCCACGGGCTGAAGCTCCTCGCCGGCGAGCAGGGCGGGCACCAGCAGACGTGATCGCTTCAGCGACTCGCTATCCGCGCCGCTTTGCGTCGCTGGTCAAGGTCGAGCACACCGTCTTCGCGCTTCCGTTTGCATACGTGGGGGCGCTGCTCGCCGTTGACGGAGTTCCCTCGGGACACGATCTCCTGTGGATCACCGTCGCGATGGTAGGGGCCCGATCGCTCGCGATGGGGCTGAACCGGCTCATCGACGCTCAGATCGACGCCGCGAACCCTCGTACCGCGCAGCGTGAGCTCCCGCGCGGAATGCTGGTTGCGTGGCAGGTCGCGCTCTTCTGCCTCGGATCGCTCGCCGTCTTCCTCGTGGCCGTCTGGCAGCTCGACCCGGTCGTGCGGTGGCTGTGGCCGATTCCGGTCGTCGGCTTCGTCGTCTATCCGTATCTGAAGCGCGTGACGTGGCTCTCTCACCTCTGGCTCGGGGCGGTGGACGGGCTCGCGCCGGTCGGAGCCTGGGTCGCGATCACCGGGGAGCTTCCCTGGGAGGCATGGCTGCTCGGCGCCGCGGTCGCGTGCTGGGTGGCGGGCTTCGACCTCTTCTACTCGCTCCTGGACATGGACTTCGACCGCAAGGCCGGCCTGCACTCGTGGGCAACGAGATTCGGAGAGCGTGCGACGTTCCGGGGCGCCCGCGCGCTCCATGCGGCGACGGTTGCCCTTCTCGTTGCCGCCGGGCTCGGGCTGAAGGTCGGAGTCGGCTACTGGGTCGGCGTGGCCGCCGTCGCACTGCTCCTGGTTTACGAGCATTCGCTTGTGCGCCCCGGGGATCTGCGGCGCCTGGACGCCGCGTTCTTTACGGTCAACGGCGTGATCAGCCTCGTGTTCTGCGCATTCGTCCTCATCGATGTTCTTTAGGCCGTTGCCTACACATCTCCGGCCGGCGCAGCGGCACACCCTTGGCACGGTCCGGACACACATGCGCGCGCGTTTCCGGGCTACGATCGCAGCGGGGAGGAGGCAGGGGGTGCCGAACTACAGATACGTAGGCGCCTCGCGCGGATGATC
>DASSXA010000142.1:0-10669 GCA_035704315.1 Gaiellaceae bacterium | reverse complement strand
GAGAGCGTCTCGCGCGTGAGGTCCTCCGCCGTCGGCGCGTCGACGACCTCGATTCCTTCCGGCGCCTCCACCCCCAGGTTCGAGGCGATGAGCGTCACGTCGGCGCCGCGGCGTCTGGCTTCCGCGGCGATGGCGACCCCCATGCGGCCGGAGGAGCGATTCCCGACGAATCGGACAGCGTCGATCGGCTCTCTCGTTCCCCCCGCCGTCACGACGACAGTCTTGCCCTTGAGCGGGCCGTTCGTCACCTCCAGCAGCTCCTCACAGCGGGCGGCGATCGCCTCCGGCTCGGCCATACGTCCAATACCCTCCTCGCCCTCGGCGAGTTCCCCCTCCTCGGGCCCGATGAGCTCGACGCCGCGGGCGCGCAGGACCTCGATGTTCGCCTGCGTCGCGGGATGCCGCCACATGCGGGTGTTCATGGCCGGCGCGACGAGCGTCGGGCCGTCGTGCGCCAGCGCCGCCTCAGTGACGAGGTTGTCGGCAAGGCCGTGCGCAAGCTTGGCGAGCGTGTTGGCCGTGAGCGGCGCGATCACGAGCAGGTTGGCCCGCTCGAGATGAGGATAGAGGCCGCCGGCCGCAGGATCTCGCCGCGCGAGGGCGTCGAACGTCTCGGCGCGGACGAAGCGATCCGCACCCGTTGTGACGAGCGGAATGACCTCGTGTCCTGCTTTGACCAGCAACCGGACCAGCTCGCACGCCTTGTAGGCGGCGATCCCGCCGGTCACCCCGACAAGGATCCGCGCCATGGGCGCGACCTACCTCTTGTACTCGTGCTTGATCTTGCCCTCGGCGACTTCTTCGAGGGCGATCGTGAGGTAGTTCTTCGAGCGGGACTCCACGAGCGGCGGCGGGAAATCCTCGAAGGTGCCCTCACCGAGCTGGTGGTGGTAGTTGTTGATCTGGCGCGCCCGCTTCGCGGCTACGAGCACGAGGCCGTAGCGCTCCGGGACGCTGTCGAGCAGCTTGTCGATTCGTGGATAGATCACAGCGCGCTCATGGTACCTGCGCCTGAGCGGCGATTTCGTCGCGCACGATGGCCTCTACCTCGCCCGCCGCCCGGTCGAGCTCGTCGTTGACGATGACGTGGTCGAAGCGGCCGGCGAGCTCGAGTTGTGCCCTCGCGAGCTCGAGGCGCTCGCCGATCTCTCCGGCGCTCTCGGTCGCCCGGGCTCGGAGACGCCGCTCGAGCTCCTCGAAGGTCGGGGCGGTCACGAACACGGTGACGACGCCGGGGACCGTCTTCTGAACATAGAGAGCTCCATCGGTCTCCAGGTCGAGCAGCGGGATCCGGCCCTGCGCGCGGATGCGGTCGATCTCGGAACGCAGGGTCCCGGAGCGCTGGCCCCAGGGGAAGGTCACGTACTCGAGGAACTCCTTCTCGGCCAACCGCCGGTCGAACTCCTCGTCCGAGAGGAACCAGTAGTGCTCTCCGTCCACTTCGTTCGCCCGGCGCGCCCGGGTCGTGGCCGAAACGGCTAGCTCCAGCTCCGGCATACGCTCGAGGAGGATCCGTTCGAGGGTGCCTTTTCCGGCCCCGGAGGTGCCGGTGACCACGATGACCGGCCCCAGAGGAGCCCTACCGCTGAAAGAGCCCAATCAGCTCGGTCCGCTGGCGGTCGGAGAGACCTCCCACGGTCTTCGACTGGCTGATCCGGGCCTGGGTGAGAAACCTGCCGGCCTTGACCCGGCCGAACTTGGGAACGGCCATGAGGATGTCGAAGACCTTCGCCGTTGCCACGTACTCAGGCGGCTTCCGCAGGATCTCTTCGATCCTGGCCTGGCCGTCTTTCAGGTCTCGCTTGAGCTGAGCACGCTTGACCCGGATGTCGTTCGCGCGCTTCAGCGCGTCCATCCGTTGGTCGCGAGACCGGGCCGGCGCCTGGGCCTGAGTCTTCACGGACGCCACGGCGCGTGATACTAACAGCTTGTCCAGATCGTTCAATTCGGCAAAAATGCAGGCATTTTGAGCGTTGTCTGGGCTGGCACCAAAGACGTGTGCGCGGCCCCAACCGCCTCCCATGGATTGTCGAGGCCGAGTGCACCGGCCTCCGATCGGAGCTCGGCCCGAATACGAGCCGGTGCATCGGGGTCCGAAAACAAGACGGTCCCGAGCGCGACGTGACCCGCCCCGGCGGCGATCAGCTCGAGCGCATCGCGCCCTGTCCAGACCCCTCCCATGCCGACGATCGGAAGGCTCGTGGCGCGGCGGCAGGCATACACGGCGGCCAGTGCAATCGGCTTGAGCGCGGGCCCGGAGTAGCCTCCGATCCCTCTCGCGAGGCGGGGCCGGAGCGTGTGCTCGTCGAACGCAAGGCCCCGAATCGTGTTCACGAGGGAGAGGCCGTCGGCGCCGGCAGCCTCGACGGCCCGGGCCACCTCGGCGATGTCGGGAAGGGCCGGCGAGAGCTTGGCGTACAACGGCAGCGTGGTGGCCAAGCGGCACGCAGCGACGATCTCGGCAGCGGACTCGGGTGCTTCGTCGACGTTCGGACAGGACAGGTTCAGCTCGATCGTGACGTTCTCGAGTGCCTCGCAGGTTTCCGCGTAATCGCTTGCGGAGAACCCGCCGACTGACACCCAGAGCGGGACGCCAAGCCGGCGCAAACGCGGCAGCGTTTGCGCCACGAAACGGGCGCGTCCGGGGTTCTGCAGCCCGATCGAGTTCAGCATCCCGTGGTCGGTCTCGGCGATGCGCGGGGGCTCGTTGCCCTCCCGCGGGAGCGGGGTCACCGTTTTCGTGACGAAGGCGTCGAGGGTGAGCGCGACCTCGGGCGCCGCGAGTGCATCCAGGCATCCGGATGCGTTAAGCAGCACGGCGACCTCCTCCGACGCGGGCGGCCCGCCCCGTCGGTGAAACGCGAAGCGTTGCAGCCGCACGCGGCGCGCCGCACGCGGCGGAGGTGGTCGTCAGCACAGGACGGGCCCTTCGATGCAAAGACGCTGGTATCGGCCTTCCACGTCGACCACACACCCGTAACAGGCGCCGTATCCGCACGCCATCGGGGCCTCCCAGGCGAGCTGCGCGCCGGGCGACAGCCTTCTGACCGCCTCCAGCATCGGTTCTGGCCCGCAGGCGAGCACGTCGCAGCCGTCCGGAAGCACGTCGGTCACGAGCGTCGGCTCGACGACGACCTCCGCATTCGGGACGAGGGCGGCAGCTTCGGCGTGGTGATCGGACCGGAAGCCGAGCAGCGCGGGCGGCTTTCCGAGCGCCTCGGAGAGATAGGGCAGCGGCGCGACTCCGACCCCGCCGCCGACGAGGAGGGGCCTCGCGACGTCGAGCCGGAAGCCGTTGCCGAGCGGACCGAGGATCGCGAGCTCGTCGCCTCTCCGGAGGGTCGCGAGGGCTCGCGTTCCGGGGCCAACGGGCTCGAACAGGAAGCCGAGCTCGGTCCGCGGAGCCAGGCAGAGGCTCATCGGGCGGGGCAAGGGACGCCCGGGGGCCTCGAGCATGAAGAACTGGGCGGGAACGCCGGGGTCGAGCCCGCCGCGATCGACCCGCAGGAGCGTGTACGGGCCGACCGCCTCTCGCCCGACGACCCTACGCCGTTCGCGCCTGAGCATCGATTCGCTCCTGGAGCGATAGGAGGTCTTCGCCGCGGGCGTCGGCGATCGCCAGCACCGCAGCTGCGGCGCCGCTCAGCGTCGTGATGCACGGAATGCGTGCGCTCAGCGCGGCCTCGCGAATCCTGTAGCCGTCCGTCCTGGCGCCGGAGCCTTGCGGCGTGTTGATGACGAGGTCGCATCGCTTCCGTCGCAGGAGGTCGACGACCGTCGCTCCCTCCCCCGCCTCGGTCACCTTGCGAACGTGATCGACGGCAAGGCCCGCCGCGGCGAGCGTTCGCGCTGTTCCGCTCGTGGCGGCGAGCCGGAAACCAAGCTCCGCCAGCGCGGCGGCGACGGTCGTGACAGCGTCCTTGTCCGCGTCACGGACCGAGAGGAACGCAGTCCCGCCCTCGGGCAGCGGCCGGCCGGCAGCCCGCTCCGCCTTGGCGAACGCGGTCGGGTAGTCCGAGGCGCTGGCCATGACCTCGCCGGTCGAGCGCATCTCGGGCCCGAGGACTGGATCCGAGCCGGGGAAACGTTGGAACGGAAAAACGGCAGCCTTGACACTGATCTGTGACGGGGCCAGGCCCCTGGACACGGCGACGTTGGACAGGCGGGCGCCGGCGGCGAGCCGGCAAGCGGCCTCGACGAGGTTCACGCCGATTGCCTTGCTGGCAAATGGAACCGTCCGCGAGGCGCGCGGGTTTGCCTCGAGCACGAAGACCTGGCCCTCCTGGACGGCGAGCTGGACATTGACTAGGCCGATGACGCCCAGTCCGTGCGCGAGCGTCTTGACCGTGCGCTCGATCTCGCCCAGCAGTCGGTCGTCCATGCCGGGCGGCGGGAGCGCACAGCTGGAGTCGCCGGAATGGATCCCGGCCTCTTCCACATGCTGCATCACGGCGGCGACCCACGTGTCCTCGCCGTCGGACAGCGCGTCGACGTCGATCTCGAGCGCCCCCTCTAGGAAGCGGTCGACGAGCACGCGGGCACCGGGCGGAGCGCTCTGCGCGACCGTCTCCGCCTCGTAACAGATGCTCATGTGGCGGCCGCCGAGGACGTAGGACGGGCGAACGAGCACCGGGTAGCCGATGCGCTCCGCAACGTCGATCGCATCCGCTTGGGAGCCGGCAATCCCCCAGGGCGGAACGTCGAGATCCAGATCGCGGCAGAGCGCGGCGAAACGCTCGCGATCCTCGGCGAGGTCGATCGCCTCGTACGGCGTGCCCAGGATCCTGTAGCCCGCGGCTTCGAGCCCGCGGGCGAGCTTGAGCGGCGTCTGGCCCCCGAACTGGATCACGACCCCGGCCGGCTCTTCCCGCTCGCAGACCGCGAGCACTTCCTCGAGACCGAGCGGCTCGAAGTAGAGGCGGTCGGAGGTGTCGTAGTCGGTCGAAACCGTCTCCGGGTTGCAGTTGACCATCACGGTCTCGAACCCGAGCGCCCGGAAGCTCTTCGCCGCGTGGACGCAGCAGTAATCGAACTCGATGCCCTGCCCGATCCGGTTCGGGCCCGAGCCGATGATGACCACGCGAGGCCGCTCACCCTCCGGCCGAGCCTCGTCTGCCTCGGCCCAGGTGGAGTAGTAGTACGTCGAAGCGGCCTCCACCTCGCCTGCGCACGAGTCAACGCGGCGATAAGCGGGCCTCACCCCCCATGCCCGGCGCTTGGCCCGCACCGACGCTTCGGTCGTCGAACAGTGGTCGGCAATTGCCCGATCCGACCAGCCTGCGCGCTTCAGCCGTACCCAGTCGTCTGCCACGAGCGCGTCGATCCGGCCAACTGACTGCAACACCTCCCGCGCGCGGTCGAGCTCGGTCTGGAACCACGGATGAAGGTTCTGCGGGTCCCAGGCGTCGTCGACCTCGCGGGAACGGCGCGCCTTGAGGAACGCCTCGGCAAAGGAACGGCCGATGCCCATCGCCTCGCCCACCGACTTCATCTGCGTGCCGAGTGTGCGGTCGGCGCCTGGGAACTTCTCGAAGGCAAACCGGGGGAACTTGACGACGACGTAATCGAGCGTGGGCTCGAAGCTCGCCGGCGTCGTTCCCGTGAGGTCGTTCGGGATCTCGTCGAGCGTGTAGCCGACCGCCAGCTTCGCGGCGACCTTTGCGATGGGGTAGCCGGTCGCCTTCGATGCGAGAGCAGAGCTCCGTGAAACGCGCGGGTTCATCTCGATCACCCGCAGCTCGCCGGTCTTGCGCTCGCGGGCGAACTGGATGTTGGCGCCGCCGGTCTCGACCCCGACCTCGCGGATGACCGACGCCGCGGCGTCGCGGAGCTCCTGGAACGCCTCATCGGACAGCGTCATCTGCGGCGCGACGGTGACCGAGTCGCCCGTGTGGACTCCCATCGGATCGAGGTTCTCGATCGAGCAGACGACAACGACGTTGTCGTTTCGGTCGCGCATGACCTCGAGCTCGAACTCGTCCCAGCCGATCAGGGACTCCTCGACGAGGACCTGGTGCACAGGGCTTTCGCTGAGCGCGCGGTTGAGAAGGTCCTCGAACTCGGCCGCGGAGCGTGCCGTGCCGCCTCCGTGCCCGCCCAGCGTGAAGGCCGGGCGAAGGATGACGGGGAAGCTGAGCTCGCCCGGGACGTCCTCCCAGCCGGAGACAACCGTCGAAGCAGGGACGCGCCGGCCGGCCAGGCGGACCGTTTCGCGAAAGCGCTCGCGGTCCTCGGCACGGCGGATCACGTCCACGCCTGCCCCGATCAGCTCGATCCCGAGATCGGCGAGCACGCCGTCCTCTGCGAGCTCCATAGCGAGATTGAGCGCGGTCTGGCCGCCTAGCGTCGGCAGCAGTGCGTCGGGGCGCTCGCGCGCGAGAACGCCGGCCACGCCCTCCGCGTCGAGCGGCTCGACGTACGTCCGGTCGGCGAAGCCGGGGTCGGTCATGATCGTGGCCGGATTCGAGTTCACGACGATCGTCCGGAACCCCTCGTCGCGCAGCACTTTCAGCGCCTGGCATCCGGCGTAGTCGAACTCGCAGGCCTGGCCGATGACAATCGGCCCGGACCCGATCACGCAGATCGACCGGAGATCACGCCGCCTTGGCGAGTGCGCTCACCTCCTCGACCCAGCGCTCGAGCAGCGACCACGCGTCGTGCGGGCCAGGGCCCGCCTCGGGGTGGAACTGGACCGAGCGGGCTCGCAGGCCCGGAAACTCGAGCCCTTCGACCGTGCCGTCGTAGAGGGAGACGTGAGTCGCCTCGCGATCGGTGCTCGGCCGCACCGCGAAGCCGTGGTTCTGCGACGTTACGAGCACGCGGTCGGTCGTCCGCTCGAGCACGGGGTGATTGGCACCGCGGTGCCCGAATGGAAGCTTGAAGGTCTCGTGGCCGGTCGCCAGCGCCAGGAGCTGGTGCCCGAGGCAGATGCCGAGCACGGGGACGCGGCCGACGAGCTCGCGGACCGTTTCGACCTCGGCCTCGAGCGGCTCAGGGTCGCCGGGACCGTTGGAAAGGAGAACGCCGTCGAAGGCCACAAGCTCGTCAGGCCCGGCGCTGTGCGGGAGGACGGTGACGGCAGCTCCCGCGGCCGCCAGGCGCCGCAGGATCGAGCGCTTGCACCCGTAGTCGACGACGGCGATCCGCGTTCGGCCTCGCTCGGAGTAGGCGTAAGGCCCGGGCGTTGACACCTGAGCTGCGAGCGCGCGGCCCTCCATCGCAGGCTGACGGCGGACGACGCTCAGCGTCTCCTCCACGGATGCGTCGCCGGTGACGAGTGCCGCGCGAAGGGCTCCGGCCTCGCGGAGCCTGAGCACCAGCGAACGGGTGTCGACTCCGGACAGGGCGGGAACGCTCCGTTCGAGCAACCAGTCGGTCCAGGCCGGGCCACGGGCTTCGCGCATCACCACTCCGCGCGCCTGCGGCCGCGCCGACTCGGAGCGCTCTCGCGCCACGCCGTAGTTTCCGACCATTGGCGCGGTGAAGGCGACAAGCTGCTCCGCGTAGCTGGGGTCGGTGACGACCTCCTGGTAGCCGGTCATCGCGGTCGTGAAGACGGCTTCGCCGAGTGCGAAGCCGGGCGCGGCGACCGACTCCCCGCGGAACAGCGTCCCGTCCTCGAGCAGGAGAAAGCCCGTCATCCCTCGTGCACCACGTTCCCGGCGGCGATCGTCGTCCTCACCTTCCCGGTGAGCCGCTCGCCGAGCAGCCACGAGTTGGCCGAGCGCGACCGGAACCCCTTTTCTTCGACCCGCCAGCTCGCGCCAAGGTCCAGCAGCACGAGGTTGGCAGTCTCGCCGACGGCGATCCGCGGCCCCGTCAGCCCATAAACGGCGGCCGCCCCGGCCGACATCCGAGTGAGCAGCGTCTCGAGCGAGACGACGCCGGGCTCGACGAGCTGTGTGTAGAGCGAGGCAAACGCCGTCTCGAGCCCGGTCACGCCGAACGGCGCCGCCTCGAATGGGACGTCCTTCTCATGTCGCGCGTGCGGCGCATGGTCGGTGGCAATCGCCTGAATCGTCCCGTCCCGAAGCGCGTCAAGAAGGGCCGCGCGGTCGTCGGCCGAGCGGAGCGGCGGGTTCATCTTCACGTTCGAATCGAGCGACCGGACGGCCTCGTCGGTCAGGCAGAGGTGGTGCGGCGTCACCTCGGCTGTCGCCGCAACGCCGATGGCTCGAGCCGCACGGAGCGCCGCGACCGACTCTCGAGCCGAGACGTGCAGGATGTGAACGGGACGCTGCTCGAATGCAGCAAGCGAGAGGTCGCGTTCGACCATCACGCTCTCTGCCACCGAGGGATAGCCGGCGAAGCCGAGCTCCGCCGACACGGGGCCTTCGTGCATCTGGCCCGCGCGCGAGAGGGTCGGCTCCTCGCAGTGGAGCGCGAGCGGGCGGGCAGTGACGGCGCCGTATTGGAGTGCTCGGCGCATCAATCCAGGGGTGGCCACCGGCCTGCCGTCGTCGCTGAATCCTGCGGCTCCGGAGTCCGCAAGCTCTGCCATCTCCGTGAGCTCGCTTCCTTCCTGGCCTTTCGTGATAGCCGCAAGGAAGCCGACCGGAACCTGCGCTTCTGCCTGCGCCCGCTCGATCAGCGAGCCGAGCACGGCGCTCGAATCTACGACCGGGTCGGTGTTCGGCATGGCGAGGATCGCGCAGAAACCGCCGCCGGCCGCAGCCTGAGTCCCGGAGGCGATCGTTTCCTCGTCCTCGCGGCCCGGCGTGCGGAGATGCACGTGTGGATCGACGAACGCTGGTGCGAGCACGAGTCCGGCGCCTTCGATCACCCGATGGCCGTTCGGATCGAGGCGCGATCCCAGCTCCGAGATCGTCCCGTCGTCGATGCGCACGTCGACGACCGCATCCATGCGCTCGGTCGGATCGACAACGCGGGCGCCGCGAATGACGAGGTCCTCCTTGGGTCGCTTCCGTCCATGCAGAAGGGCCATCACGCCACCTCGTGGAGCGCCGCGACCTCGACCCCCACGGGCCCGGTCGTGAGCAAGTCGTAGAGAACGGCCATTCGAACGACCAGGCCGGCGCGCACCTGCGTCTCGATCAGCGCCTCGGCGGCGTCCGCGACCCGCGGGTCGATCTCCACGCCACGGTTCATCGGGCCGGGATGCATGATCTTCTGGCCGGGCCGCATCCGCTCGGGAGTTACGCCCCATCGCTCCGTGTACTCGCGCAGGCTCGGCACGTAGTTGGCTCCTTCGAGCATCCGCTCCCGCTGCATGCGCAGCACGTAGACCACGTCGGCAGCGCCGATCGCCTCGATCTCCGTGGAGGTCTCGCAGCCCATCGCCTCGACTCCGCGCGGAAGCAGCGTCGGTGGTCCGACGAGCGTCACCCGGGCATCAACGAGTCCGAGCGCCTGGATCAGCGAGCGCGCAACCCGCGAATGGAGCACGTCGCCAACGATCGCGACGTGCAGGCCCTCGAGCCGCCCGAACTCCTCCTGGAGCGTGTACAGGTCGAGCAACGCCTGCGTCGGGTGCTGGTGCTTCCCGTCTCCGGCGTTGACGACGTGGGCCTGTGTCACCCGTGCGACGAAGTGGGCCGCTCCGATCTGCGGGTGGCGGATGACGATCACGTCCGGGTCGTAAGCCCCCAGGGTGAGTGCTGTGTCCTTCAAGGACTCGCCCTTATCGACGGCGGACCCGGACGCTTTGATCGACATCGTGTCCGCCGAAAGCCGCTTCGCCGCCAGCTCGAAGCTCGAAGAGGTGCGGGTCGATGACTCGTAGAACACGTTGACGACCGTCCGGCCGCGCAGCGTCGGGAGCTTCTTCATCTCGCGCTCGAGCGAGCGGGCGAAGCTGCGGGCCGTTGCCAGCAGCCGCTCGATGTCGTCGCGAGTGACGTCTGCGATCGAGAGCAGGTGCCGGCGCTCGGCAGGGGCCGGCGGCAGCAGGTCGTCTCGCATCACGCGGATGTCACCCATGGGCCTCCTCCTCTGGCGTCGGGACGAGCAGCACCTGGTCGACCTCGTCAACCTCGACGAGCTGAACTTGAACGCGCTCCTCCCTCGAGGTCGGCAGGTTCTTGCCGACGTAGTCGGGACGGATTGGAAGCTCCCGATGCCCCCGGTCCGCCAGGCAGGCGAGTTGGACGCGCGCGGGGCGACCGTAGTCGAAGATCGCGTCGATCGCCGCGCGGATCGTGCGGCCCGTGTACAGGACGTCGTCGACCAGGACGACCGTCCGTCCTTCGAGCGGGAAGTCGAGCCTGGTCGCGCGCACGAGCGGCTGAGGATGCCGCGGCGCCTCATTGCCCCGCACCTGAACGTCGTCGCGGTAGAAGGTGATGTCGAGCGAGCCCAGCGCGACTTCGCGGCCGGTGAACTCCTGGATCAAACGGCGGACGCGGTGTGCGAGCGGCACGCCGCGCGTGTGAATGCCGACGAGCGCGACCTGCTCGAGGTCGGGGTTGCCTTCGACGATCTCGTGGGCGATGCGCGCGAGGCTTTTCGCGATCGCCGCCTCGTCCAGGAGCGTTTTCGTGCTCGATTGTGCAGGCAGCGACAACCGCATTCCTTTCCGGCCTCACGGGACCGAGTTAAAGGACGTGGAGCGGAAGGGAGCTTAGCGCGCCCGGCGGACGGCGGAGCGCGAGCTAGGCGTCCGAAACGAGCTCGTCGGGCTCGCTGAGCGACTCGATCGCGTCGATTGCAG
>DASSXA010000038.1:0-20414 GCA_035704315.1 Gaiellaceae bacterium | reverse complement strand
GCGGAGCGCTTCGGCGGTGAGTTCATCTCCGACGATGTCACGCGCGTCGACTTCTCGGAGCGGCCGTTCAAGGTTTACGTCGGCGACGAGGAATACCTCTCCAACGCCGTGATCGTCGCGACCGGGGCCAACGCCCGCCAGTTGGGGCTCGAGTCCGAACGCGTCCTCCAGGGGCGGGGCGTCTCCTACTGCGCCGTCTGTGACGCGGCCTTCTTCAGGGAGAAGGAGATCGTCGTCGTCGGCGGCGGCGACTCGGCGATGGAGGAGGCGACGTTCCTGACGAAGTTCGCCGACAAGGTGACGGTCGTCCACCGGCGAGACGAGTTCCGGGCGTCGCAGATCATGCTCGACCGGGCCCACGCAAACGACAAGATCGAGTGGGTAACGAACGCCGTCGTCGACGAGGTCCTGGGAGACACCGGCGTCACCGGCGTCAAGGTTCACGACGTCAATACGGGCGCGGTCAGCGAGATCCCCGCACAGGGATTCTTCGTCGCGATCGGCCACGATCCGAACACCGGGCTGTTCGAAGGCCAGCTCGACATGGACGAGCACGGGTACCTCCTGACGCACGAAGGCACGGCGACCAACGTCGAGGGCGTCTTCGCGGCCGGCGACGTCGTCGACCACACGTACCGGCAGGCGATCACCGCCGCCGGAATGGGAAGCATGGCCGCACTCGACGCCGAACGGTGGTTGACGGCGCAGGAGGGGCACCCGTACGACGCGGCGACTGCGCCGCGGGCCGAATCCGAGGCCGTGCCGGTGCCCGTAAAGCAGCCGGCCTAGAACAAATCGAAATCGCCGGCGAGCACACGGTCGAACCGGCCGGTGCGGTAACCCCTGGCCGCGTCGCGCACGAGCGGTGTCGGCTCG
The DNA here is from genome assembly GCA_035704315.1 of Gaiellaceae bacterium. Lineage (GTDB taxonomy): Bacteria > Actinomycetota > Thermoleophilia > Gaiellales > Gaiellaceae > JACDAN01. The sequence goes on along the minus strand of DASSXA010000038.1, from coordinate 19,538 downwards.
GCTCGGTAGCGTCGAACTACGTTGGTCGGGGCCGCACCCCGAAGTTCCGACTGCCGTGAAGCGACCTGAACGATCGCGTGTACTCGCTCCGCGCGACTGCCCTCGCGCTGCTCGGGAATCTCGAGAACGTGGAGCCCTGCCTCCGGCGCGAGAATCGTTCCCGCGCCGAGGCCGCTGACTGCGTAGAGATGGTCCTCCGGATCGAGTCGCCCGAAGCGCATGCCCCGTCGCCGTGCCCAGGCTTCGTACATCGAGGCCAGGTCGTCGACCCAACGCGCGGCGGCCGCCACGTCGTCACTCGCGGCGGGGTGGAGCCGGAGAAAAACATCCGCCGACCGCTGATCGGCGAGCCCCGTGATCGCCGCTTGCAGCACGTAAAGGCGGAGCGAGAGGAGCTCGGAGAGCTCGCCGGCGCCGTTGCGCGACTTCCCAACGTGTCGCGCAAGCCGCTCCCCGAGCTTGGCCGCCGTGGCGTAGGCGGCATCCAGCCGATCGAGGTATTCGGCTTCGGCGAGAACGTCGTGCCGAGCGTCGTCCTCCCAGAAGCCGGGAACCTGCATCGCCGCCAGAGCCGCGTCCTTGCGCGGCCGTAGCTCCCCCTCGACCGTGCTCCTGACCCGCCCCAGCTCGTCGAGGAGAAAACGTGCGGCGCGATCGTCTCGGCGCCCGCTGAGCGCGAGAGAACGGAGGTCGAGGCTCTCGGCGCTCTCGAGGTCCGCCTCGCGCTCGGCAGCCTCGGGCGTGTCGGGATCCACAAACGTAACCTCGAGGTCTTGTGCGCCGGCGCTGACGAGCAGGAACTGATCGCCTTCGGGAACAGCCTGTTCAACGATCGGCCGGGCGATTTGCGCGAGGAGGTGGCGATCGACTGCACGCTTCAGCGGCCGCGCTCCGAGATCCGGGCTGAAGCCCTTCGCGATCAGGAACTCGATCGCCGACTCGTCCAGCTCCACCGCCCAGGGCCGGGTTCGCAGCCCTCTTCTCGAGAGCGCGTCTGCAAGCTCCTTTTCGAGCAGCGCGCGCATCTCCGCTCGCTCGAACGGGCGGAAGATCACGACCCGGTCGATCCGATTCAGAAACTCGGGCCTGAAGGTTCGCTTGAGCTCCTCGTCGATCAGCTCGCTGCGAAACCGGCCATGCTCGGCCTTGAAGCCAAGGCCGGGACGGTGGGCGAGCGCCGAGCCGACGTTCGAGGTGAGGATGATGATGGAGCGGCGGAAGTCCGCCGTTCGGCCCTGCTGGTCGGTGAGACGCCCGTCGTCGAAGAGCTGGAGGAAGAGATCCCAAATCGGGGCGGCGGCCTTCTCGAACTCGTCGAGAAGCACGACGGCGAACGGATCCTTCCGAACCGACGAGAGGAGAATCGACCCCCGCTGCTCGACGCTCGGATCCTGGAGAAGGCGGTCGAGCGCATCAGGCGTCTGGTACTCGCTCATATCCAGGCGCACGAGCCGTCGTTGTGAGCCGAAGAGGAATTCGGCCAGCGCCTTCGCGATCTCGGTCTTGCCTGTCCCCGTCGGGCCGATGAAGAGAAAGACCCCGAGCGGCCGCGTCGGATCGTTCAGGCCCGCCTTGATCATCGCGATTCGCTCGACGATGCAGTCGACCGCCTCCGGTTGAGCGAGCACGCGGCCCTCGAAGAACTCGCGAACCTCATCGAGGCCGAGCGGCGCCTTGGGATCGAGCATGGCGAGTGGAAGGCCCGACGACGACGCCAGCGCCGCGAGCACGTCGGACGTCTCGAACTCGCGACGGCCCTCTTCCTCCACCTCCGCGAGGGTTGCGTTGACGAGCCGAAGGAGGTTCCCCGGAGGCGCGAGGCGCGGCAGAAACTGCTGAGCAAGCTCGAATGCTTCGGACAGCGTCTCGCCCGAGGCGCTGACGCCCTCGAGAGCGAGCATGTCCTTCGCCGCGGCCACTGTGGACTCTTCGTCCAGCGGCCGAATTCGGACGATCTCGAACGCACCTGCGACCCGTGGCCTCTCGGCGAGCAGCCGCTCGAACGCGGTGGGCTCCAGCTCACCGACGACAGTGACCTCGCCGCGTTCGACGTACGGGAGCAGGGCGTCGAGCATGCCCATCGGGCTGCGGGAGTGCTGTCCCGCATACAGCACTTCCTCGAAGCCCGGAAGGAGCCAGACCACCGGATGGCCGCCGAGCCTCTCGGCCAGTTGCTTGATCCGGCCCTCCAGCTCGCCGATGTACACCGCACCGGCGTTGATCTCGGCGGCTGTCGACTCGAACACAATCTCCTTCGGCAGGCGCTCGAGCGCAGCACGGACGAGCCTGCTCTTCCCCACTCCGTGCTCGCCGACGAGCAGTAGCGAGCGTCGCGGCGTTTGCTCGAGCGCGTCCTGGATGATCTCGACCAGCTCCGCGCGTCTGCCGACGAGGAACGCCGGCGGGTCGTCGTAGGGACGCTCGAGGACGCGTCCGATCTGTCTCAGGAACTCGACGTCCACGGCGGTTCGTCGCCACTCTTCGAAGACAGCCCGGAAGTCGTCGCCGAGGTAGGTCTCGTAGCGATTAATGAACTGTTCGATCATCTCGACGAGCCCCGGAGGCACGTTCCGCCGGAATGTGTCGACGTCGACCGCCTCTCCCCTGGCGCGCCGCTGCTGGATGAAGCGGGCGAGGGCATCCCAGTCGGTCTCGTCGCTCAGCTTCGCGAGACAGGGCCCGATCACCGGCCGCGTTGCCTTTTCCAAGAGGGCCCGGTAGATGAACGGCTCGACGAGGAACGGGGCATTCGGGAGCGACCTGATCGCATCGCTCGGCCACTTCTCGGGCACGTCGTCGCGCTTGGCGATCGCGGAGAGGCCGAGAGCCGCGATGCTCGAGGTCGGCGACTGCGCGAGTTGCGCCACCTCCTTGAACGGGACATCCGGCTTGCTCAGCCGCTCGGCCTGCTGCCGGAACGTTCGGTTTCCGTCGAGCCGCTCGAGGCTGATCTCGTCCCACTCGATCTTGAGCGCCGCCTGACGTGCCTCTTCCAGGACCTGCTCGAGCGGCGCACCCTCGCCCCTCGGCCCGCGAGCGGCGGAGGCGATCCAGCGAACGAGCCACGTGGCGCCGACGACGATGACGGCCAGTCCGAGGATGTTGAGGACCGTGTCCATCAGCCGGTGTCCCGGCCTGAGTCAATCACCATGATGTTTAGGGGATTTGCGCGTTTTGTCCGGCGTCTGTCAAGGCCGCGCCGAAACTAGACCCGGCTGGACGGGCAAAGGTCGTTGAGGACGCACTGCTCGCAGCGCGGGTCGCGCGCGATGCAGACGCGGCGGCCGTGCCAGATCAGGAGGTGCGGGAAGATTCCCCAGTACTCGCGCGGAACGAGCTTCTGCAGATCGCGCTCGATCTTGACTGGATCCTCTTGGCGCGTCAGTCCGAGGCGCTGCGACAGACGCCGCACGTGGGTGTCGACAACGATGCCCTGCGGCTCACCGAGCTCGGAGGCAACCACGTTGGCCGTCTTGCGAGCGACTCCCGGCAGGCGGAGGAGATCCTCCATCCGCCGCGGCACCTCGCCGCCGTAGTCCTCCAGCAACATCGCCATCGTCCCTCGAAGCGCCTTGGCCTTCTGCCGGTAGAAGCCCGTCGCGAAGATGTCTCGCTCCAGCTCCTCGACCGGGACCGCGAGGTAGTCCTCGGGCGTCCGGTACTTCTCAAAGAGCCGCTCCGTAACGCGGTTGACGTTCACGTCCGTCGTCTGAGCGGAGAGCATCACGCTGACGAGAAGCTCGAGGTCGGAGCGGAACCGCAGTGCGATCGCCGCATCGGCATGCTCGCGCCGGAGCCGGTCGATGATCGGCAGGATTCGTGCGCGCTTCGGCCCGACGCGCTTCCGCGCCTCGCCGACGAAGCTACGTGGCAACGGCGGCGGCGGGCGGCATCACCGGCGCCGGGAGCGGCAGGCGCGGCCCCGCGCACACGACGTCCAACGCCGGACAACCGGCACACGTCTGCTCGCTCGGCGTCGGCCGGAAATCCCCTGCGCGGACCCGGGCAATCGCCTCGGAGAGCTCCGCCTCGAGCGCAGGCAGTTCCCCGCGTCGGAACGTCGCCGAGACGACGGCGTCCGGTCGCTCGAGGAACTGGTAGACGACCTCGACCTCGTCCGCGCCCGCCCGAAAGCAGGCGAGCGCGTAGACGAGACGCTGGGCCCGGTAGTCGTGCTCGACGATCTCCTCAGGGGACATGTCCTCGAGGGCGTTGGTCTTGTAGTCGAGCACCAGGGCGCGGCCGTTCTCTCGGTGGAGAACGTCGAGCCGCCCGTGCAGGAGCACGCCGTCGTGCTCGAATGCGAAAGAGCGCTCGACGGTCGTCCCCGGGAGAGCTGCGATGCGTTGTGCGACCTCTGACTCGCAGTACGTGCGCAGGAACCCCGCGATGCGCTCCAGTTCTTCGTCAGTGACGGCGGGATACCAGGCGCGCACCTGCTCGACGTCCGGCGCCACCGGCGCCGCGAGATCGATCTCCTCCAGGAGACGGTGTACGGCATCGCCGACCTCCGTGGCCGCCAGGCCGCTCTGGCCGGGAGCCCGGCCACTCGAATCGGACGGACGAAGCCCGACCACGCGCTCCGCGTAGTAGCGGTAGGAACAGCGCTCGAAGAGCGATAGCGACGTGTACGAGAGCGACCTCAGCGTGTGAAGTGGCGGCGCCGGCACCTGCGCGAGCTCGGGGAGCTTCGGAGCCGGCGGCGGCAGCGTCCCGCCGCCGTTGGCAGCAAAGAGCTCCAGCTGACCACCCTCCGCGGCATCGGGGAGCTCAACCGCTTCGACGTGGGGCTCCTCGGCCCGGAAGCGATCCAGGCGGATAAGCAAGTGCGCATCGTCGCGCTCGAGCTCGATCGGGTCTCTGTCGGCTCCTGCAAGCTCCTCGTCCGCGTCCAGCCTGCCGAGCACCCATCCGAGCGGCGTCGCTGCATCGGAGCGGCTCTCCGGATCGATAGCGCCGGAAACGATCAGCCGGTCGACGGCCCGGGTCATCGCGACGTAGTAGAGGCGAAGCCGTTCGGCACGATCCTCCGCCTCCCGCGCCTCGCGCACCTGCTCGTAGTCGAACGCGCCGAGCCTCCGGCTCGTGACCGGATCGATCACGCGGAATCCGAACCGCCCGTCGGAGAGCGCCAGCACCTCGTCGGCGGCGGGCGCCGGTCGGTCCCGACCAGCATCGGCGACGATCACGACCTTGAACTCGAGCCCCTTGGCGGCGTGGATCGTCAGCAGCCTGACGGCGTCGGCTCCCTCTTCCTCCGCCACCGCTTCCAGCTGCTTCGCGCCGACGTCCTCCTGGTCACGCATGAACCGGAGGAAGCCTTCGATGTCGCGACCGCGCAGCTCCTCGTAGGCCCGGGCTAGCCGCGCCAGCTTGCGGATGTTCGCGTAGCGCCGGCGTCCGTCCCACTGAGCGAGCACGGCGAGGTCGTAGTCGTGCTCGACGAGAATCTGCTCGCACAGGCGCTCGAGCGAGACGCGGGTCGAGGCCTCCACGAGGCGCGCGTACCGCTGCTTGAACGCGAGCAGCAGCCTCTCGTCCTGCTCGCCCAAGCTCTCGGGCAGGGAGCGCTCGAGCCCGGCGTAGAGCGGGCGCCGGCCGGCCGATCGACGAAGGAGCGCGAGTGCGTCGTTGGAGACGCCAACGAACGGCGAGGCCAGGACGCTGAGCAGGGCCTGGTCGTCGTAGCGGTTCTGGAGCAGGCGCAGGTACGCCAGCACGTCGACGACCTGCTGTTGGCCGAAATAGCCACGTCCCGTGGCCCGGTAGGTCGGGATGGCCTGACGCCGCAGCTCCTGCTCGTACCACTCGGCATCCGTCCCGGCCGCGAACAGGAGGACGATGTCGCCGGCCGTAGCATCGCCGCTGTCGATCAGCTCCCGGACGCGGCGCGCGACGCTGCGTGCCTCGGCTCGGCGCCAGTGCGTTCCGGTGCCGGAGTAGCTGGGCTTGTCGGTCACGAGCAGCTCGACCGGGTGACCGAAGACGGGATCCGGGAACTCGCCCGAGGCGGTCAGCGGCTGGAAGTCGTCTCCGAAGTCGCCGCGGAAGAGATGGTTGACGGCGGCGAGCACCTCGGGGCGCGAGCGGTAGTTCCGGACGAGGGCCCGGCCGCCGCCTTCCGCCTCCCGCCGCTCCCGAAAGACCTGGACATCCGCGTGCCGGAAGCCGTAGATCGACTGGAACTCGTCCCCTACGAAGAAGAGATCCCGCTCGCCCGGCGCGTCGGCGAGGAGATCGATCAGCTCGGACTGCAGGCGATTCGTGTCCTGGAACTCGTCGACCATGATCGCCCGCAGACGAAGCGCCTCGCGTTCGCGGATCTCCCGATGGTCGCGGAGCAGCCTACGGGCGACGAGCTGCAGGTCCTCGAAGTCGAGCGCGGACTCACGGCGCTTCGCCGTGGAATAGGCCTCGGCGAACGCATCGAGCAGCTGCTGGACGAGGTCGCGGTCGCGAATCGCGAGCTCGTCGAGCGCCGCCTGCTGGACGGCGAGCCGCGCTTCCTCGACGCTGGCCGTGCGCTCGCCCTTGGCTCGGTGGGCGCTGAGGTCGAGCAGGTCGTCGGGACGTGCGTCGCCTACGACCGCCTCGAGCAGCGCCGAGGCGCTGGCGCGCTGGAGGTCCGTTGCGGACGAGTCGTCGACGACGCAGCGCGCGGCCGACCGCAGCTCCTCGAGCCGTTCGCCGAGCTCGGGGCGCTCCCCGAGCTCGAGGACGAGCTCGCGTCCGGCAGAGCGAAGCGTCTCGTAGATGCCCGTGATCATCCGGCGGAGCCCTCGGGCTCCGTAGGTCGTGAGGAGGCGCACGCGCTCGGGATCGCCGTCGGCGCAAAACGCTGCGAGCGCCTCGTCGAAGGCCTCTCCCGAAAGGACAGCGGCCTGTGATTCGTCCAGCTCGCGGAACCGCGGGTCCAGCCCCGCTTGGAAGGGATACGTCTTCAACAGCCGGTTGCAGAAGCCGTGGATCGTCGAGATCCACGCCGAGTCCAGCTCCCGGGCGAGATCGAGGCGGCCACGATTGCGCAGCTCCGCCCGGATCCGGGTTCGCAGCTCTCCGGCTGCCCGCTTCGTGTACGTGATGACCAGGATCGAATCGACGTCCACGCCGTGATCACAGACTGCGCGGACGAAGCGCTCCACGAGCACGGCAGTCTTGCCTGTGCCAGCTCCTGCGGAAACAAAGACCCGGCCCTTCGCCTCGATCGCCTCCCGCTGCTCCGGGTTCGGTTCCCAGGTCACGCGTGAATCTCCGGACTCCGCACGTGTCGACCCGTCATTTCAGACGGCCGCACGGACCAAGCCCGCGCGGCCTGACGGAGACATCGCAAGCGATGTCTCATGCCCTCTCCACGCGGCAGATCGGCCAGAGGTCGCACCAGGTCGGGCACTCGCCGCCCTTCGGGTTGTGCCGGACGTTTCCGGAGCGGATGTGCCCGGCGAGCTCACGGGCGGTTTGGCGAGCTCCGTCAACCTTGGCCCAGAACTCGTCCTCGTCCAGGTAGTCGTTGCGAGAGCCGCCGACGACGTCCTCCTTGGCGTCCGCGCGCAGGAGACCGCGCGGCCTGCGCCCGCCGGCCAGCGGCCGGTACAGGCCGCCCAGCGGCTCAATTCCGATGAGATCCCGGAGCACGAGCATGTAGAGCGGGATCTGGAGGCGGAGCTCCTTCTCCATCTCGCGCGCCGACGGCGCATGCTTGCCCGCCTTGTAGTCCTGGACGATGCCGCGAGCGCTCAGCGGCTCCACGTCGATCCGATCGATCTTCCCCGAGAGGACGAGGTCCTCGCCGAGCTCGAGGCCGCGCTGAAGCTCCGGAGCGGAACGCTCGCTGCCAAAGGAGACCTCGAAGTGACGCGGCTCGAGCGGTGAGTCGGCCGAGGCCTCGACACGAACGAGTCGCTCGAGGTCGCGCGACAGCGTCTGTTCCAGCTCGCGGCGCTGCAGCTCCGTCATCTCCAGGCGGACGCCGCTGAGGGCCTGCTCGAGGCACTCACGCATGAAGTGGACTGCATCTTCCACCTGCTCGGGCCGGATGCGGTCGCTGCCGAGGACCTTGGGGAAGCCGGTGAAGAACTTGAAGAGCGCGCTGTGGGCGATCGAGCCGCGGAGCTTCGGGTCGACTTCCGGATCGATCGTCCTCGGGTCCAGCACCCGATCGATGAACCAGGCCGAGGAGCAGTCGGCGAAGCGCTCGAGCTCGGTGACGTTGAACACCCGGCGGGCCTCAAGCTGCTCGAGGACGAGGGGATGAGTCAGTCGGGTCGGCCGCCGCAGCGCGGCGTACGCACGATCGAGCTTTCGCTTCCAGCCGTTGGCGCGAGCCAGCGCGTCTGCCTCCTCGCTGCGGCTCGGATCCGCAGAGAGGATCGCGAGCGCCCGCAGCCGCTCTCGTTCGCTCGGAGCCGACTCGAGCCGCCACGTCAGCGAGGAAAGCGGGCGGCGGGCCGTCCAGCGAGCGACATCATCGGGCGGGAAAAGGCCTGCGACCTCCTCCCAGAACGGGCTCGCCTCCCGCGGGCTCCCTTCGTCGGAGGCAGCCTCCCTGACGAGGTGGAGGCGTTTTGTCGGCCGTGTGCAGGCGGTGTAGAAGAGGTAGCGGTCGCGGGTGACGACGTCAGCACGCCGCAAGCGGGGTCCGAGACGCCGACGTTCGTCGTCGTCCAGGAACGGCGTTGCGGGGGAGCGGCGCGGGAGCCCGCCCTCCTCGAGGCCGAGGATGAAGACGTGCTCGAACCGGCGAGTTCGTGCGCGCATGAGGTCGAGTACCGGCACACGGCCCGCGTCCGTCGTCGACGGCTGGCGAACAGTTGCGCGCTCCAACGCCGCGATGACGTCGTCTTGCGAGACCGGTTCTGCGATCCGCTCCCAGCCTTCGAGATCCTTCAAAAGCCGGCGGCAACTCTCGTACGCCCGGAGGTCGTCCCGTGAGTGCTCGTCCGCGGGAGGCTCCTCGAGCCCGTGTGCGGCCCGAAGCATTGAAACGGAGAGCTCGCGGACCGCCTCGAGGGGCGAGTCGGCGGCCCGCACGGCGTCCAGCGCCGGCAGGCGGGCCTCGCGCAGCGACTCGAGCTCTTCCTCCACGCGCCCGGGCGCCGAGATGGCCCGACCGCGAAGCCGGCCTTCGACGAAGTCGACACTCGAGCGCTTGAGACCCGAGTACGGCGAGCGCAGATAGCGGAAGAGCTCGCCGCGCTCGGCGCCGCTCCACGCGAAACGCAGGAGCGCCAGGAGCGCCTGGCCGAATGCAGTCTGGCCGAACCGGAGCGGGGCGTCGACCGCATACGGAACCCCCAGCGTTCCGAACGCCGTGTCGATGGGGCCGCGCCACCGCTCGAGCGAGGGAACGACGACGCCGATCTCCCCTGGCGCCGTTCCCGCGCGGAGTAGCTCGAGCAGCGTCTCGCCGACGAGCTCGAGCGTGCCTCGCGAGCCTGCGCCTTCGAAGAACCGAATTGCCCCCTCCAGTGCCGGTGGCTCGTCCGTAGTGCCCCCGAAGAGCGCTCGTTCGAGGTACGCCAGCGCCGGGTGCGCCACCTCTTCGTAGTGCGGCGCGAGCTCCTCGAGCGAGCCGGCCGCCAACGCCTGAAGCCCCTCGGATGTGTCGCGGAGCCACTCGAACGCAGGTCGGCCCGGCTCGTACGGAAGCGACACGGTGACGTCGGCTCGGCCTGCGAGCGTCTCCAGAAGGGCCCACTCGGCCGCCGTCAGATCCTCGAAGCCGTACGCGAAGACGGGCTGGCCTTGCCAGGAGCCCAGGTCGCGCGCAAGCCGCTCGGCCGCCGCGGCGCGCAGCAGATGACGGTCCCAGAGGCGCAACCGGTCGAGCTCCTGGCGATAGGACGTGTACAGGCGCGCCAGCGGTCCCTGGAGGTCGTCCGGCGAGATCAGCCCGGCCTCGACCTCTGCGATCGCGTCGCGAAGCGCGTCGGCAAACCCGGCCGACCGCGCCGAGTCGCCGAGCCCGTTGAGCGCCGTTCGCGTCACGGCGGCACGGAGCACCAGCGCCAGCTGGGCGTCGGCGGCGACCGGCCGGCGCTCGGGATGGCCCTCGGCGATGTACTGGAAGAGGTCCGGAAACGTCCCGATCCAGCCGCCCAGAAGCGCGGGGCTTCGCGCCAGCAGCTGGCGCTCGGCCCATTCGACGTCCGGCCGGTTCGGCACGATGAGAATCGGATCCTGGCCGAGGGCGGCCAGGTATCCATCGAGCAATCGCCCGACCTTGCCGGCATTCGCCGGCCCGACAAGGAGCGTCAGGGCCATCGGCCTATCGTAGACCTGCCCCCTGACGGTTCCGGGACTCAGGTCTTGCGCTTCGTCCTACGCAAGCCCTGAGCTCAATTTCACGCCGCTGCGGCCTTCGGTCGGCGGCCTCTGCGGGCCACCGCGCGGCCAGGTGTCGTGCCGGCGCAGTCGTCGCAGAGATCGGCCTGCTTGGCGCCGCGGCGAGCGTCTGTATAGGTCAGGCGCATCGTCGCGCCCTTTCCTTCGCCGACTTCCTTCCCGCAGCTGTCGCAGACTAGAACAGTCTTTCGAGCCAAGTTCGGTCCTCCTTTTTTACTGGGATTACGGGCGAGCTTAGCGAATCCGTAAGGATAAACTAGGCGGCAGCGAGCGCTTGCCGAATGCGCCAAGAGCGCAAGAGCGACAACAGCGCCTGTTCTTCGCGATCGAGTCTTGTATCTCTAGCACCGACGACGCGCAAATGCCGGGGTCGAAAGTCGTCGATCGTTCGACCGTCGAGATACTGCTCGATCACGGCAGGGCTCACGTACGAAGAACGAGCTACCGCCGGCGTGTTTCCCAGCTTTTCTCCGACCGACCGCATCGTTGCAGCGATGACCCGCTTGGCTTCGGTTTCCGTTTCGGGAATCCCGTGCTCCGCAAAGGCGATCGCAGCCGTGAGGGTCCCGCCCCACGTGCGGAAGTCCTTGGCGGTGAATTCCTCTCCCATGTGCTCGTCGATGTATTTGTTCAGTTTTCGAGCCGTGAGGTTGAAGCGTTCGCCGTCCGTGACGTAGCGAAAGAGCCGCCGCCCGCCCGGAAGCTCCATCAGCGCCCGTAGCGCCGCCGCAAGCTCCCCGTCGACGACAGCGGTGTGGACCAAGAGACGGCCCTTGCCTCGATAACGAAACGTCACCCGGCTTCCTCGAACCGTCACGTGGTTCTTGTTCAGCGTCGTGATGCCGAACGTCCGGTATTGCTTGGCATACCGCTCGGAGCCAACGCGAAACCACCCGAGATTGATCAGCCGGACCGCGACCGCGCTCGTCCACTCCCAGCTGTACTGCTCGCCGTCCATATCCTCGGACATCGCTGCACGCAGGTCCGGAAGGTTTTCCGCGAATCGAATCAGCTTGTCGTACTTCGCCTGTTCCTGCCTGGCCCGAAAGGCCGGGTGGTAGAGGTACTGTCGGCGCCCGGCCGCGTCCACGCCGGTCGCCTGCAGCTTCGCTCCTGGCCGAGGAGAGATCCAGACGTCCTTCCATGCCGGCGGGATGACGAGCGACTCGATCCGCTCGAGCTGATCCGGGTCCGTGATGCGGTTCCCTCGCGCGTCCTCGTAACGAAAGTGCCGCCGAGAGCCCACGCGTGTCCATCCTCGTCGCCTCGACATTGTCCGCGTGTTCTCTCCATCTCGGGCTATTTCAATCCCCACCTAGAATCGCCCCACATGGACGCAGACACGATCGTCGTGCTGGAGGGAGACGAGACCGGGCAGGAGCTGCTCGAGGAGGCGGTGCGCGTCCTGGCGCCCGATGTGACCGGGCTCGAGCTCGAGCTTCCAGGTTTCGATCTCTCGCTCGGGTCGCGGCGGCAGACAGGTAACGCAGTCGTCTACGAGGCAGCGGCGGCGATCAGGGAGCACGGTCTCGGCCTGAAGGCGGCGACGATCACCCCGGAGGGCGCCGGTGACGTCGGCTCGCCGAACCGCATCCTCCGAGAGGAGATCGGCGGCCGCGTGATCGTCCGCACCGGACGCCGCATCCCCGGCGTCGTCCCGCTCGGCGGCGTCCATGCGCCCATTTCGGTCGTCCGCATGGCGGTCGGCGATGCCTACGGCGCGAAGGAATGGCGTGAAGGCGAGGGCGAAGACGAGGTCGCCTTCCGCACCGAACGGATCGAGCGCCGCATCTGCCGCGCCGTGGCGGAATTCTCGTTCCGGCTGGCGGATCGAACGGGCGCCAAGGTGTTCGGCGGACCCAAGTACACGGTCAGCCCCGTTTACGAAGGACTGTTGAAGGAGGAGATGGACGCAGCGGCGGGTCGGCATCCGGACGTGCCGTACGACCCCCAGTTGATCGACGCGACCTTCGCCTACCTCGTCACCTCGAGCGGCGCCCCGCTCGTCATCCCGGCGCTGAACCGGGACGGCGACGTCCTTTCCGACCTCGTCCTCCCGCTGTTCGGCTCGATCGCCGGCGCCGAATCGCTGCTCGTCGCCTTCGACGACGACTACGTGCCCGATGCGGTCATGGCCGAGGCAGCGCACGGGACCGCGCCCGCGCTCCAGGGAAAGAACGTCGCGAACCCGATGGCGATGATCCTTGCCGCAGCCGCGCTCCTCGGCTACGGAGGCGAGGAGGCCCAGCAGGCAGGACGGGCCATCCGCGAGGCCTGCCTCGAAGCCGTGGCCGACGGCATCCGCACCGCGGATCTCGCGGGACACGCGGCGACGGACGAGTTCACGGACGAGGTCATCCGCCGCACCAAGCAGAAGCTCGACGTCTGGGCCGCCCTCTGAGTACCTGAGCCGGCCGCACCGGCAAAAAGGAACGGACATGCCGGCGGAGCCGTCATGTCCTCCAATCGGCATCGCAAGCGATGCCTCAGCGGCACGGACTTTTCTCGTCGGCGCCGCCGAGTCGGCGCCTTACGCGCTGAGCCGCTCGTCCGGCAGGAACCGGTCGAGCTCGCCCTCGCTCCACGCGCGGAGGAAGGCGCGGACGACGCTGGGGTCGAACTGCGTTCCGGCCCCGCGCCTGAGCTCGGCAAGGGCGCTCTGCAGCGGCAGCCGCGTGCGATATGGACGGTTCGAGGTCATCGCGTCGAAGGCATCGACGACGGCGACGATCCTCGCCCCGAGCGGGATCTGCTCGCAGAAGCGACCCGTCGGATATCCGTCACCGTCCCAGCGCTCGTGGTGGAACAGGATGTACGGCAGCGCCGGCCGCAGCTGCTCGAAGCTCCTGATCAGGCGGGCCCCGGCGAGCGGGTGACGTCGAATCTCGCCGTACTCGCGATCGTCGAGCGGCCCAGGCTTCCGCAGGACGGCCTCGTCGAGGTTGAGCTTGCCGACATCGTGCAGAAGCCCGCCCAGGTGGAGGGCGCTCAGGCCCGTGCTCTTCCATCCGAGTCGTCGCGCGATCACCTCGGCGAGGGAGCTCACACGAGCCGAGTGACCCTTGATCGAGGGGTCGTGCGACTCGATCGCCTGTGCGAGTGCGGTGAGGACCACGGCGTGGGTCTTCGCTCCCCCGCGCACCTTTCCCTCTTTAGGATTCGCCCGCCGTGCGGGTGGCAGTGCTCAAGGAGACGAGTCCGGGCGAGCGCCGTGTGGCGCTCGTCCCCGAGATTGTCGGGAAACTCGCCGCCGCCGGCTTCGAGATCGACGTGGAAACAGGCGCCGGAGCCGCCGCCTCGTTCTCCGACCGCAAGTTCGAAGAAGCAGGCGCGTCGGTCGTCTCTTCGCGCGCCGACCTCTTGAGCCGGGCCGAGGCCGTCGTCAAGGTGCACAAGCCGACCGCCGACGAGGTCGAGCTCTTGCCCGAGGGGTCGATCCTGATCGCATTCCTGCAGCCGCTCGACGACCGGGAAGGGATCGAACGGCTGGCGCGGAGAGGCGTGCTCGGCTTCGCGCTCGAGTCGATCCCGAGGATCACGCGGGCCCAGCCCATGGACGCCCTCTCCTCCCAGGCCACGGTCTCCGGCTACAAGGCCGTCCTCATCGCTGCCAATCGACTGCCGCGGTTCTTTCCGATGCTGATGACGGCGGCCGGAACAGTTCCACCGGCGAAGGTCCTCGTTCTCGGGGCCGGGGTCGCCGGCCTCCAGGCGATCGCGACGGCACGCAGGCTCGGCGCGATGGTGTGGGGCTTCGACGTCCGCCCCGTGGTGCGGGAGCAGGTCGAGAGCCTCGGAGCGTCCTTCCTCGATCTCGGGGTGGTCGGGGAGGAGACGGCCGGCGGGTACGCGACAGAGCTCACCGAGGAGGAGAGCCAGCGTCAGCAGGACGAGCTCGAGCGGCGCCTGCCGGAGTTCGACGTGGTCGTCACGACCGCGCTGATCCCCGGCCGCCCGGCGCCGAAGCTGATCCCTGCGAGGGCCGTCGAGGAGATGCGGCGGGGATCGATCATCGTCGACCTCGCGGCAGAGGCGGGTGGAAACTGCGAGCTGACCGTGCCGGGCGAGGATGTGGTCCGCGAAGGAGTGACGATCGTCGGTTCGACAAACCTCCCGAGCCTGGTCCCGGTCCATGCGAGCCAGCTCTACGCGCGCAACGTCCAGGCGCTCCTGACGCATCTCGCCCCGGACGGGGAGCTCGCCCTCGACTGGGAGGACGAGATCACAAGGGAGACCTGCGTCACCCGCGAGGTCGTGCCCGCGTGAACGCTCAGCTTGTCGCCGAGCTGACGGTCTTCGCGCTGGCCGTCTTCCTCGGTTTCGAATTGATCTCGAAGGTGCCGACGATGCTGCACACCCCGCTGATGTCGGGCACAAACGCGATCCACGGGATCGTGCTCATCGGGGCCATGCTGATCGTCGGTACCGCCGACTCGACGCTCGAGAAGGTGCTCGGCTTCGTCGCCGTCGTCTTCGGCACCATCAACATCGTCGGCGGCTTCCTCGTCACCGATCGGATGCTCGAGATGTTCAAGCAGCGCCGGCAGCACGAGGACGAGTAACCGTCGTGAGCCGCACCTGGATCGACCTCGCCTATCTCGTCGCGTCGATCTGCCTGATCCTCGGGATCAGAGGCCTGTCAAATCCGAGGACGGCCCGGATGGGAAACCTGATCGCCGCTGCCGGGATGGCGATCGCGGTCGGGTTCACCTTCGCGATCAAGGAGATCGATACCTACTGGCTCATGCTGGCCGGAATCGCGCTGGGCTCGGTGATCGGCGTCGCCTCGGCCCGGACGGTGCGGATGACCGCGATGCCGCAGATGGTGGCGCTCTTCAACGGGGTCGGTGGCGGCGCGGCGGCGTTGATCGCGGCCGCGGAGTTCCATCGGCTTGCGCCTGAAAGCGGCCGGCTCAGCGGCGAGCATGTCGTCGGGATCCTGTTTTCCGCTCTCGTCGGCTCCGTCAGCTTCTGGGGAAGCCTCGTGGCGTTCGGGAAGCTGCAGGAGATCCTCCCCGGCCGACCGATCGTCTTTCCGGCGCAGAATGCGATCAATGTTGTGCTGGGCATCGTGTTGGCGGTGCTCATCGTCTTGACCGCGACCACCGAGAAAGGGATCTGGCTCGTCCTCGTGATGGTTGCCGCCTTCGTCCTCGGGTTGCTCTTCGTCCTGCCGATCGGCGGGGCCGACATGCCCGTCGTCATCTCGCTGCTTAACGCATTCACGGGGCTCTCCGCGGCATCCACAGGCTTCGTACTCGACAACACGGCGCTGATCATCGGCGGGACGCTCGTCGGCGCCTCGGGAACGCTGCTCACGATCAAGATGGGACAGGCGATGGGGCGGCCGCTGCGGCAGACGCTGTTCGGCGCGTTCGGGGCCGCCCCGGCCCCGGCCGCGGCGGCGGTCGCCGGTGGCGATGGCAACGTCCGGACTGCGTCCCCGGACGACATTGCTTACATGCTGGCGTACGCGCGGCGGGTGATCTTCGTGCCGGGGTATGGCCTCGCCGTCGCCCAGGCTCAGCACGACGTCCGCAACCTTGCCGACCTGCTGCTCGACAAGGGCGTCGACGTCCGCTACGCAATCCATCCGGTCGCGGGCCGGATGCCCGGACACATGAACGTTCTGCTCGCCGAGGCCAATGTGCCCTACGACGAGCTGTTCGAGATGGATCAGATCAATCCCGAGTTTCCGCAGACGGACGTCGTCGTCGTCGTGGGGGCGAACGATGTCGTGAATCCGGCGGCGCGAAATCAGCCCGGCAATCCGATCTACGGCATGCCGATCCTCGACGTCGACAGGGCGCAGAACGTGGTCGTCATCAAGCGCAGCCTCTCCCCCGGTTTCGCGGGGGTCGACAACCCGTTGTTCTACGACCCGAAGACCGTGATGCTGTTCGACGACGCCAAAGCTGCGCTCGAGAAGCTCGTGGCGTCCGTCAAGGCCGTTTGACCTCCATCCCTGCCTTCACTGCGCGAGACGTCGAGACCGCCGTCGCGCCAGACCGCGCGGTCGACGTCGTTCGTGACGCATTCGTCGCCTATGCGCGCGGGGAGTGGACCATGCCCTCGAAGGTCTACGTCCCTGCCTATCCCGCCGGCGACTTTCGCGCCATGCCTGCTCTGGGTGCCGGCTTCGCCCTGCTGAAATGGGTGACGTCTTTCCCGAGCAATCCTGCACTCGGACTGCCGACCGTGACCGGTCTCGTCCTCCTGTCCGATGCTTCCAACGGCATGCCCCTCGCCGTGCTCGACGCAGGGGCGGTGACGGCTCTGCGAACCGGGGCGGCGGCCGTACTGGCCGCGGAAGTCCTGGGCCGGGAGGATGCCGAGACTGCGTCGGTGATCGGGGCCGGCGTCAACGGTCGCGCCGCTGCACGGACGTTTCTGGCCCGCCGGCGGTCGGTCTCGATCTGGGACATTGATCTCGACCGCGCCGAGATGGCGGCGGTCGCCCTCGGCGCCGAGGTCGCGGAGAGCCGGGAGGCGGCGCTGGCAGCAGATCTCGTCGTGACCGTCACGCCGGGGCATGAGGTCGTCTTCCCGCAAGGGAGCCTGGCCTCCGGCCAGCACGCAAGCCTGATGGGTGCGGACGGGCCCGGAAAGGCCGAGATCGCGGTCGAGGAACTGGCTCGGGTCAGCGTCTTCTGCGACGACTGGGAGCAGGCGAGCCACAACGGCGATCTGGTCCATGCGGTCGAAGCCGGAGCGTTCGGGCGTGACCGCGTGACGGAGCTCGGAGCGGTGTTGACGGGAGACGCCGCGGGCCGAACGGAGCCGGACGAGATCACCGTCTTCGACTCCACGGGGCTCGCGATCCAGGACCTTGCCATCGGCATCGAGGTGGTTAAGCGCTACGAAGCGAATGCGGGCGACGGTAGCTTCTCGGCCGTCCAGCGAATCGACATCGGTTAGGAGGGTCAATGGCAGCAGGAATCGTCCACTTCGAGATACCCGCCCAGGACACGGCGCGAGCGAAGAACTTCTGGGGCACGCTCTTCGGCTACGAGTTCAGGTCGATGGAAGGGCCGATGGAGTACCACATGTTCCAGACCGGCGAGAACGAGGGCGGCGCCGTCTATCCGCAGCAAGAGGGTGAGACGGGCCTGATCACGTACTTCCTCGTCGACAACATCGACCAGGCTCGCGACCAGGTCCAGGAGCTCGGCGGTTCCGCGGAAGAAAAGGAGCCGGTGCCCGGCATGGGCTGGTATGCGCGAGCACAGGACACGGAAGGCAACGCGTTCTCGCTCTGGCAGAGCGACGAGAGCGCGCCGGCTCCGGAGCAGTCCTCCTAGAGGAGGCGCGCCGGATCGAAGAGCTCGAGCTCGGGCTCGCGGCGGCCGAGAATCGCCTGCGCGACCAGATCCCCGCACGCGAGCCCGAGCACGTTTCCGTGGCCCGAATAGCCGCGTGAAACCCACGCTCCGTCCCGGCCGGGGACGTGCCCCACGAGCGGGAGCGAGTCGGGCGACATGCCGAAGATTCCGGCCCAGCGGTGCGTGATCGCCGGCCTCTGGCCGACGAGCTCCTCTACGAACGCTTCGAGCGCCGCCTGGATCTCAGCCGTGGTCGCTTCCTCGGCGGTGAACTCGCCCTCGAGGTCGACGTCTCGACGCCCGCCGACCACCAGTCGCTCGTCGGGCAGCTGCTGCCAGTAATCGAGCCCGCGCCGAGCGTAGTGCGGCCGCCCATCCAGCCGCTCATCCAGGGGCTCGGTGACGACGACTTGCCCCCGCGTCGGCTGGACGTGCTCGTCGATCTCGCTCAGTAGCCCGCTCGGATAGCCGTCGGTGGCGATGACGACGGCGTCCGCATCAACGCCCTCGAGCGATGTGACACGGTCGTGCTCGCGGAAGTCGACCCCGGCGTCCGCGGCATGCGCCGCGAGCCGCCGGATCCAGCGTGCGGGCTGCAGGGCGCCATCGCGAGGGTGCAAGATCGCCGCTTCATACGGGCCGGCAAGTAGACCGCCGGGCTGGTCTATCCAATTCGCCTCGAACCCGTCGTCGAGCAGAGCTTCGTACTCCACGCGAAGATCGTCTCTCTCTTGTTCGTCTGCGGCCAACTGGAGGCTGCCGACGCGCCGGAGCGCATCGCCCGCGAGCCCCTCCATGCGCTCCAGGGTGCGCTCGGTCAGCCGCCAGAGCCATGCCGCCGGCTCGGTGCCGAGCTTGGCCCTGGCGACGTGATAGGGCATCGCGCCGCCCCGGAGGGCGAAGCCGCCGTTCCGCCCGCTCGCGCCGGAGGCGATCGAGCGCGCCTCGTGCAGGCGCACCCGTAGCCCGTTCTCCGCCAGCGCGAGCGCGCACGAACAGCCGGTGACCCCTCCGCCGACGACCGCCACGTCAACGCGCCCGTCATAACGCGGGGAGCGCAGGGGCTCTGCCGGCTCTTCGAGCCAGAATGAGTCTGCCACGCGACGATCGTAGTGACGGTCATCGTGCTGCCCGGTAGACGCCGTCGGCCGCTGCCACGAGGCCCGCCAGCTCGAGCTCCGTCAGCGCGACGCTGACCGCCCCCGCCTCGAGCACCCCGCGGGCCGTCAGCTCGTCGGCGCCGGCGGGCGCATCACGAACGAGCTCGAGAAGCTTCGCAGCCTCCGCCGACACGTCGACGGCTTGGGACGCCGCGGGTCGCTCGACCCCGAGAACGTCGAGCACGTCGTCGCTCGAGGTCAGCGGGATCGCGCCGAGCTTGAGGAGCGCGTTCGTACCGGCGGAGAGCGACGCCGTGATCTCTCCCGGAACCGCGAAGACGTCTCGACCTTCGTCGAGCGCGAAATCGGCTGTGATCAGAGCGCCGCTGCGCTCGCGCGCCTCGACGACGACAACAGCCGCGCAGAGCCCGGCGATGATGCGATTCCTGGCCGGGAAGCGCCACGGTGCCGGCTCAACGCCAGGTTCGTACTCCGACACGACGAGACCGTTCTCTTCGATCCGACGTG
Source organism: Gaiellaceae bacterium (assembly GCA_035704315.1). Classification (GTDB taxonomy): domain Bacteria; phylum Actinomycetota; class Thermoleophilia; order Gaiellales; family Gaiellaceae; genus JACDAN01. Next base: position 247 of record DASSXA010000038.1, on the reverse strand, counting down.
AGAGCGAGGCGTTCGAGGCTGGGTAGTCGCGGTCGATCCCGCACCCCAGCACGCCGACCGTGAGCCCGGAAGCCTCGAGCGCTCCGCGGTGAGCTTCGCCGTCAATGCCTCGTGCCAGCCCGCTCACGACAGCGATGCCGGCAGACGCCAGATCGCGGCCGAGCATCCGCGCAACCTGCGCGCCGTAGGCCGAGCACGACCGCGCCCCGACGACTGCGACGGAACGAGACCCGAGCAACTCCGCCGC
>DASSXA010000270.1:0-2033 GCA_035704315.1 Gaiellaceae bacterium | reverse complement strand
GCCGGCGCCACCAGCGGCAGGTCGCGCTCGCCGTAAAGCGCGCGCGCGAGATGGCGCTGCTGCCGTACGCCACCACGTAGAGGCGATGCAAGTCATCCTCCTCACGGACGTCGAGAAGGTCGGGCTGCGCGGCGAGGTCGTCGACGTCGCCCGAGGTTATGCACGCAACTACCTCCTCCCGCGGCAGCTTGCCCAGGCCGCGACGCGTGGCGCGCTCGAGGATCTCCGGCGCCGCGACGAGGTCCGCGCCCGCCAGGAGGCGCGCACGCACGAGGAGGCGCGCGACATCGCAGCGCGGTTGGAGCAGACCGTGCTCCGCTTCGATGTCAAAGCGGGGCCGACCGGCTCGCTCTTCGGATCGGTGACCGCGACCGACATCTCCGACCGGCTCTGGGCCGACCACAAGGTCAGGGTCGACCGGCGCAAGGTCGACCTCGAGCCGATCAAGCGCGTCGGCCGCTACGAGGTGCCGCTCGAGGTCTTCACGGACGTCGATGCCGTGCTTCGCCTGGAAGTTGTCCCCGAAGGTGGGGACGTCGCCCAAATGGAGGCGATGGAAGCCGCTGCACGGGCTGAGGAGGAGGCCGCAGCAGCTGCGGCAGCGGAGGCCGCGGCGGCCGAGCCCGAGGGCGTGGTCGAAGCCGAGGAGTGGGTCGAGGCACTCGACGAGGCGGAGGCCGAAGAGCCAGAAGCGGCCGCCGAGGCTGAGGCCGAGGCCGAAGAGGCAGAGGCGCCCGAGGCGGCGCCCGAGCCCGAGCGCGCCGAGCAGTAACGAGACGAGAACGAATCGTCCACAGGCTCTGTGTGGCCTGGGGATGCCCGCACGAAAAAGCCGCTCGGAGCGGGAAGTGCGTGTCGCCCGAACGGCGCCGTCCTGGGGGCAACGTCCGACCGGTCGTGGATAACTTGGGCGAACGTGTGTTCTTCAGCCTGCATATGCTGCGGTTTATGCCCTCGTAGTCGTGGACAGCGGGTTTGTGGACAGCGGGTTTGCGTCAGACGGCCAGGCGCGGAATGAATGCGTCCGTGAGCGCGCAGCTAGCGGAGGTCGCCCAGCCGGCGCAGACGGCCCCGGTCCCGCCCCAAAATCTCGATGCCGAGGAGTCGGTCCTCGGCTCGATGTTGCTCTCCCCGGGCGCGATCGGGGCCGTCAGCGAGATCCTCGACGCGGCTGACTTCTATCGCGAGAGCCACGCCAAGGCCTATCGCGCAGCGCTCGCGCTCTACGCGCGGGGGGAACCGGTCGACGCGATCACGCTGATCGACGCGCTCGAGGAGCGGGGCGAGCTCGAGGGCGCCGGCGGGCGAGAACGAATCCACGAGCTCGCGGCACTCGTGCCGGCCACGGCCAACGCCGCGCACTACGCGCGGATCGTGCGCGAGATGGCGACGCTGCGCGGGCTGATCCGGGTCGGCCAGGAAGTCGGACGGCTCGGCTGGGAGCGCCCCGGCGAAACGGTCGACCTCGTGGACCGCGCCGAGCAGCTGATCTTCGAGCTCTCACAGAGCCGTGTCACCAGCGAGTTCGCGCACATCGAGGCCTTGCTCAAGGAGAGCTTCGAGCGGATCACCGCGCTCTACGAGGCGGGCGAGGAGATCACCGGCGTTCCCTCCGGCTTCCGCGATCTCGACCGGCTCACCTCGGGCTTCCAACCCGGAAACCTGATCATCCTCGCAGCGCGGCCAAGCATGGGGAAGTCCGGCCTCGGCCTGTGTATGGCGGCCAACATCGCCGTCCGGCGGGAGCTGCCCGTGGCGCTCTTCACGCTGGAGATGTCCAAGTCGGAGGTGACGCAGCGCCTGATGTGCAGCGAGGCCAAGGTCGAGTCGCAGCGACTGCGCACCGGCAAGCTCGCGGCGGACGATTGGCCGCGGCTCACCGCCGCCTGCGACAAGCTCTCGAAGGCGCCGATCTACGTCGACGACACGGGCTCGATCACGATGATGGAGATCCGCTCGAAGGCCCGGCGCCTGAAGTCGAAGGAGCCAGACCTCGCCCTGATCATCGTCGACTACCTGCAGCTGATGACGTC
>DASSXA010000136.1:0-4434 GCA_035704315.1 Gaiellaceae bacterium | reverse complement strand
GTCGGCTCGTCGATCTACTACGCCCTGGGCGTCACCGCCGCGTTCGCGCTCGGCTTGACGCCGGTCGTGTTCGTCGTCGCCGGCCTGATCTTCGCCGCGACGACGGCCACCTATGCAGAGGGAACCGTGCGCTACCCCGAGGCCGGCGGGTCGTCCAGCTTTGCGCGACACGCGTTCAACGAGCTCCTGAGCTTCGCGGCCGGCTGGGCCCAGATGCTCGTTTACGTCGCGACCGTCGCGATCTCTGCGTTCTTTGTTCCGCACTACCTCTCGGTCTTCTGGGAGCCGCTTCGGGAAAACCCCTGGGACATCGTGGGCGGGGCGATCGTCGTCGTCGCGCTGGTTGCGATCAACGTCGTCGGTGTTCGCGAGGCGGCAAGCCTGAATGTCGGGCTCGCGGTAATCGACTTCGCCACGCAGGCGCTGCTGGTCGCGATCGGCTTCGTCCTCGTCTTCAACGTCGACATCCTCACGTCGAACGTCACCTTCGGCGAAGCTCCGACCTGGACGCAATTCTTCATCGCGATCCCGATCGCGATGCTCGCCTACACGGGGCTGGAGACCGTTTCCAACCTGGCGGAGGAGGTCCGCGACCCGCCTCGCCAGATCCCCAAGGCCTTCAAGCTCATCGCCGCCGCGGTGTTCGCCATCTACTTCACGCTCCCGGCGATCGCTCTCTCCGCGCTCCCCGTGTTCGAGAAAGACGGGGAGTTCGTCACCCTGCTCGGCCTCGGCCCGGAAGACGGCGGCTACACGAACGATCCGGTCCTCGGCGTCGTCAAGAACCTCGGCATCGGCGGTGCGCTGCTCCACGGGCTCGAGATCTACGTCGGGATCCTGGCCGCGACCATCCTCTTCATCGCGACGAATGCCGGCGTGATCGGCGCGTCGCGGATCACCTACGCAATGTCGAGCTACCGGCAGCTTCCCGAGGTGTTCCGCCGCCTCCACCCCCGGTTCAGGACGCCGTGGATCTCGCTCGTGATCTTCGCCGGCGCGATTCCGATCCTCACGATGCTCCCGGGACAGACCGACTTTCTCGGGACGCTGTACGCATTCGGCGCGACCCTGTCCTTCACCGTCGCGCACGCCTCGATCATTGCGTTGCGATACCGCCGACGCGACGAAGAGCTCGTCTTTCGTGCCGCGCCGAACCTCCGCCTCGGGGGAGTCGACTGGCCGCTCTTTGCGGTCCTGGGAGGAGCGGCCACGCTCGTCGCGTGGCTCGTGATCGTCGTCCAGGAGCCGGCAACGCGCTGGACCGGTCTGGGCTGGATCGCAGTCGGCTTCGTCGGCTACGCCGTCTACCGCCGCCGCTTCGTCCGCGCGCCCCTCCAAGAGACCCTCCGCGCCCCGGTGCTGGTGCTTGGCCCCTCGCTTACCGTCGAGTACCGAACGATCGTGGTTCCCGTCGTCCGCTCCTTCGAGTCCGAAGAGGCCCTCATCGCCGCGGCGCGTCTTGCCGCCGATCGCGCGGCGAGAGTGGTGGTGGTTCACGTGCTGGAGGTGCCGCTCGATCTGCCGCTCGACGTCGAGCTTCCAGAGCTGGACGCTGAGGCGGACGACGTGCTCGACCAGGCCGCTGCGATCGTCGAGAACTACGGCGTGCGGGCCGTTGTGCGTCTGCTTCGCGCCCGCGCCGCCGGACCGGCGATCGTCGAGGAGGCCGAGGGCCGCAACGCGGAGCTGATCGTCATCGGCGCCCCGCGCGTTCGCGCGGGTCGCAAGCGGATCTTCGGGGCGACTGTCGACTACGTCGTGAGGCACAGCGCGACACGCGTCCTGATTACGGCCGGCCGGCGAGCCGCGTGATGACCACGTACTTCTCCGTGGTGCTCATCGTCCTGGGCGTCGCGATCGTCGTGAGGACGATCCTCGCCGGCATCGGCGGCGGGCTCGGGCTGCTCCTCGGCGCCCTGCTCATCCTCGCAGGCGGCCTTCGCCTGTACCTTCAGCGGCAGAAAGCCGAGTAGATGGCGAAAAAGCTTCCAGGCCTCCAGCGCGTCCTCGACGTTCCATCGCTGGCAGCGGTCGCCTACGGCGAGATCGCCTCTTCGCTCTACTTCGCGCTCGGCGTCATCGCCCTCTTTGCCCTCGGCTTCACGCCGTGGGTCCTGCTCGCCGTCGGCCTTCTGTTCCTCCTCGTCGCCGTGTCCTACGCGGAAGGGACGAGCGCGATCCCGGAAACCGGCGGAGCTGCGACGTTCGTGCGCCGGGCCTTCAACGATCCGGCCGGCTTCCTCACCGGCTGGGCACTCGTTCTCGACTACGTCATCGTCATGGCGCTGGCCGGCCTGTTCGTGCCGCACTACGTCGGCCACACGGTCGGTTGGGACGCCCTCACCGACTCGCCGTGGGACACCGTCGTCGGAGTCCTCGTGATCCTCGGAGTCGCCGCTCTCCGCCTGATTCGCCGGACGAGCCTCTATCGCACGGCGATTGTGATCGCCGGGCTCGCGCTCGTCGCCCAGTTGCTGCTCGTCGTGCTTGGCTTCGTATTCCTCTTCTCGCCCGACGCGCTATCGAAGGGGGTCGATCTCGGCACGGCGCCGACCTGGAGCGCGATCGCCTTCGCTCTGCCCTTGGCAATGCTCGCTTACACCGGCCTGGAGACCGTCGCGAACCTCGCAGCCGAGACCCGCGAGCCGGGCCGCACACTGCCCCGCAGCCTCTTCGCCGGGATCGGGCTCGTCGTCGCCGTCTCGGTGGCGATCGCGATCGTGGGTATCTCTGCGTACCCCGCGCACCCGGACTCCTCGGGGCCCGGCGGCTACGCAACCGACCTCGGTACCACGTGGCTCAGGGCGCCGCTCGTGGGTATCGCCGCGGCCCTCGAGGATCCGCTGCCCGGCTTCGCCGCCGACCTGCTCCGAATCGTCGTCGGCTTGAGCGGCGCACTGGTGCTCGTAGTGGCGATCACGACCTCCATCTCGGGAGCGGGACGGCTCGCGTACTCGCTGGGAAAGCATCAGATGCTTCCGCACGCGTTCGGAACGCTGAACCGGCGGACGCTCATCGCTCCGCAGGCGATCGTCTGGTCGGCTCTCATCGCCTCGGGACTGCTCGTGCTCGGCGACGTCATCGGCAGCGAGGTTCGTTTTCTGGCGGGGCTGTTCAGCTTCGGCGTGCTGCTCGCGTTCACGGCCGCCCAGCTTGCCGTGATCAAGCTTCGCTTCTCCGAGCCGGAGCTCGAGCGCCCGTTCCGCGTCCCGGTGAACGTCCGGATTCGCGGCGCGGCTGTACCGGTCGCGGCGCTCGTCGGCGCGCCGCTGACGTTCGCGATCTGGATCGCGGCCCTGGCCACGCATGAAGCGACCAGAATCGCCGGGCCGCTCTGGCTTCTCATCGGCGCGGTCATCTACGTCGGCACGCGGATGGCGCACCGCGAATCTGTCCTCGGGCGGGTCTTGCCGCCGGAGCCCGACCTCGTTCCCGCCGTGGAGGGGGTTTACGAGCGGCTGCTCGTGCCGATGAAGCTCGGCCCGATCGGCGAGGAAGTCCTGGCGACGGCGATCAAGCTCGCCGAGGAGCGCGGCTCGACCGTGAGCGCCCTGCATGTGATCACCGTTCCGATGGACAAGCCGCTCGAGGCGGAAATGGTCGATGCCGAGGAGCGCGCAGAGGCCTCGCTTGCCGAAGCCAAGCTCCTGGCCGCCGAACACAGCGTCACGGTGGAGGGAAAGATCGTCCGCGCGCGCTCGATCGCGGAGGCGATCGTCGACGAAGCGACGCGCGGCGGGGTCGACCTGATCATCATGGGCTCCTCGCCGCGCTGGCGTCGTCAGTCCCGTTTCTTCAGTCCGACGGTCGACCGAGTCCTCCGGCACGCGCCGTGCGAAGTCATGGTCATCGCCTATCCGCAGGGGGTGCTGGAGGAGGCGATGGAGGAAGCGGTATCGACGCCCTGACTCGCTAACCTGCGGAACGTGAAAGTGCTCGTGATCGGCTGTGGTCGGGTGGGGTCGTCCGTGGCTCTGGAGCTCGATCGACTTGGGTGGGAAGTGACCGCCGTCGACGAGAACGAGGATGCCCTCCAGCGCCTTGGAGAGAACTGGTCGGGCGGTTTCGTCGTAGGGCACGGCATGGACATGGCCGTGCTCAGAGAGGCGGGAATCGAGGACGCGGACGCCGTGGTCGTCTCCACCGACGGCGACAACACGAACCTCGTGATCGGCCAGGTGGCACAGAAGCGGTTCAACATCGATACGACCGTGATCCGCGTGCTCGACCCGGCGCGGGCTGCGCTCTACACCGAGATGGGTCTCTGGACGGTTTGTCCGACGCAGACGGCGATCAAGACCCTGACCGAAGCGGTCGTCTCCTCGGAGAAGAGCCCGACCGGAACGGCGAGCTGATGTACATCCTGATCGCAGGCGGCGGCAAGGTCGGCGCCAACCTCACCCGAAGCGTGCTCGACCTCGGCCACGAGGTGAC
>DASSXA010000104.1:0-7030 GCA_035704315.1 Gaiellaceae bacterium | reverse complement strand
AGCCCAATGCCAATGGCTGGAACAAGTCAACGGTCACGGTCACGTTCGCGGGCACCGACGCGACCGCCGGGATGGACTCCTGCGACGCCGCCAAGACCTACTCGGGGCCGGACACGCCCTCGACGACGGTGAGCGGGGACTGCCGGGACAAGGCGGGCAACTCGATGTCCGCCTCCCGGACGCTCAAGTTCGACGCAACGTCGCCCCAGTCGACGGCGACCCCTTCGCGGCAGCCGAACGCCAACGGGTGGTACAAGGCTCCGCTCAGCGTGAGTTTCGCGGCAACGGACGGAATGTCGGGGTTCGACGCGTGCGATCCGTCGACGAGCTACTCCGGCCCCGACAGCGCCACGGCCTCTGTGAGCGGCACCTGTCTCGACAAGGCAGGGAACACAGGTTCGGCGTCCTACGCGCTCAAGTACGACGCGACGGCGCCCCAGGCGAGCGCGACGCCGTCGCGCCAGCCGAATGCGAACGGCTGGTTCAACGCTTCACTCAGCGTCAGTTTCGCGGCGACCGACGCGCTCTCGGGACTCGACTCGTGCCCGGTAGCGCAAAGCTACAGCGGGCCCGACACAGTCTCGGCCGTCGCCAGCGGGACATGTCTGGACAAGGCGGGCAACGGCGGCCTAGCCTCGTACGGATTCAAGTACGACGCGACGGCGCCGGTGGCGACCGCCACGCCCGATCCGCAGCCGAACGCGGCCGGCTGGAACAAGTCCAATGTCACGGTCACGTTCGCAGGCAGCGACGCGACGGCCGGAATCGAGTCGTGCGACGCGCCGAAGAGTTACTCGGGGCCCGACACGCAGTCGACGACGCTGAGCGGGACGTGCAAGGACAAGGCCGGGAACACCGATGCGGCGAGTGAAACGCTGAAGTACGACGCCACCGCACCGATCCTGACGGACGCGGTTCCGAGGCGGGCTGCAGACCGCGCAGGGTGGTACAACCACCCGGTCGAGGTCGACTCCCACGGCGTCGACGCAATGTCGGGCCTCGACGGACCGTGCACATCGGTCACCTACTCCGGTCCGGACGGGAACAACGTGCCCATTTCGGGTCAGTGCGTCGACGTGGCCGGGAACGTCGGGTCCAAGTGGTTCTCGATCGACTACGACGACACAGGCCCCGAGACGGCGGCGACCCCCAGCCGCGGACCGGACGTGAACGCCTGGTACAACCAGGCGCTCACGGTCAGCTTCACGGGCAGCGACTCGGTCTCGGGTCTCGAGTCCTGTGCGCCGCCCGAGACCTACGGAGGCCCTGACAGCGGCCTCGCCATCGTCGGCGGGATCTGCCTCGACAAGGCCGGCAACGCGGGAGTCGGTTCATATGCGCTCCAGTTCGACGCCACTCCGCCGCAGGTCACCGGGGCGGCGCCGGCGCGGCAGCCAGACTCGAACGGCTGGTACAACCAACCGCTCGACGTCAGGTTCCAGGGCACCGACGCGACCTCGTCGATCGAAAGCTGCAGCCAGGCGCGCTATGCAGGGCCTGATGCCGGAGCGGCGTCGGTCAGCGGGTTCTGCCGCGACCGAGCGGGCAACCGCAGCGCGGATTCGTCATTCGGACTCAAGTACGACGCGACGCCGCCGGCGGTCACGGGCATGACCGCCAAGGCCGGTGATCGCAGGGCCGTGCTGAGCTGGACGGCTTCGCCGGATACGACCTCGGTGGAGATCCATCGCGCCGGCACCCTCGTCTACCGCGGCCATGACGAGAGCTTCACGGACACCGGGCTCAAGAACGGCGTTCGCTACCACTACACGCTCACGGGCTACGACGAGGCGCACAACGCCGCTACGAGCACCGCAGCGGTCACGCCAACGGCGCCGCTCGTGTCACCTGCGGCCGGCGCCATCGTCAAGGCCCCGCCGCGGCTGGCCTGGACTCGCGTCGCGAAGGCCACGTACTACAACGTCCAGGTCTGGCGCAACGGCAGGATCTTCAGCTCCTGGCCGAAGGGAACCTCGATCAAGCTCAAGCGGAGCTGGGTCTACAACGGACGCCGCTACAAGCTGACGCCGGGCAAGTACCGCTGGTACGTCTGGCCGGGTTTCGGACCACGGACGGGCAAGAAGTTCGGCCCGCTACTGGGCTCGAGCTCATTCGTGGTTCGCGCGCGCTGAAAAGCCGTCAGCGGTAGCGCAGATAGCGCGCTGACACCGAGAGCAGGAGGGTGTCGCCGACCACGAGGATCACGAGCGCAAGCCCGCCGATCAGCAGCGTCGAGTCCGTGGAGGACGATGTCGCCGCGGCGGCTGCGATGGTCCGGATCTTCCTGGTTGCGGGCTGCTTTGGCTTCTTCGTGCCTGTCTTCGGTCGAGTTTTGTGTTTCTTGACGGGCGCCTTCGCCTGAGTCTTGGGCGGAGCTGGCGGCGCAGGAGCGCGATACACGGGCGGAGACGGAGGGGGCGTGACCTGATGCTGCGGCGCCGCAGGCGGCGGTGAAGGCGTCGCAGGCTGGGTCGCAGGCGGCGTTGCGGGTGGCGGAGGCGGCGCCGGGTTCGTCTGCTTCGGCTGCGGCGCCTGCGGCTTTGGAGCGGGCGCCTCAGGCTTTGGCTGCGTCGGCTTGCTCGGCGCCGGGTCGGGCGCCGGCCCCTGCGCGAGCGCCGGCGCGGCGAGCGCAGCGCTACCGCAGCACACGACGAATAGAACCGCTGCCTGCCGCAGCAACGATGGGCCGCGCGTCACGAGGAACCTCCAGAGTCGCTACGTAGAGCCCTGTCCTAATCGATCTAGACCCCTCTGTCAATGGGCCTAAACACCCACTGTCGAGGCTCCGGAGGCCCGATATCGGGTGATACTGCAGATCCCAAAGCGTTCCAAGAGGACATCTGAGGTGGCTTCTAGTTTGGTTTATGACGGTCGATACACGGAGCAATCCGGTACACATTCAGAACGCGATCTGGGACCTGATCCAGCCCAAAAAGTGATACTGCCGCGACCGTATTTCATGATATCGCCGCCGCCGCCGTGATCGGCGTTTGCCGCTTTTCAAGCGGTTTTTAGCGCGCTTCGTCGTGATACTGCCGCGAGTTTCGGCACCGTGAGCTCGTTCGGAACGCCGCTCCAGAGCGGCGGTTCGCGTGGTAGTTGCCACGGACGACCCGACAACGCCCCGCGATCGGCTCCAAGCACCGAATCCACCATCGCCGCGACCGTCGGCTCCGTGGTGGCACGTTTGCGGCTCGACTCTTTCGGAATGTGGGCGAGAACTGATCGATAATTCAAAGGTACCCCTAACGGATCCCTAGCAACCAAATTTTCTCTTGCATTTACACAATTCCTTCGTTATTGTCGAAGCGAAGGGGGAGAGGGTCTTCAAGGGATTGATGTCCGTCGCAGCCGAAATAGGCACCGCCCACCCCGCGCCGCAGCCCGGTCGTTCCCTCGTGCGGCGCCGACGAACGCGGGACGGCACGACATCCAGGCATGCAGTGGCTCGCCGACTGCTTCGCGAGTACCACCGGCATGGAAGCCTCGAGGCACGCTCGCGGCTCATTCAGCAGTACCTGCCGTTGGTGCGGCGACTGGCTCGACGCCACGTGGGTCGCGGCGAGCAGTTCGAAGATCTCGTTCAGATCGGCACGATCGGTCTCATCAACGCCATCGACCGGTTCCAGATCGAGCGTGGCGTCGATCTCGCCACCTTCGCGATCCCCACGATCGACGGTGAGATCAAGCGCCACCTGCGCGATCGGGCCTGGCCGATCCGCATTCCCCGCCGCCTTCAGGAGCTCGACCCCTCGCTCAAGGCGAGCGTCGCGGAGCTCGTCGACGGCGAGAGCGGCGAATTCGAAAGCCAGAGCACGATCGAGCAGGGCTACGAGCTGGGCGAGGATCGGATCGCGCTCCAACGCGGCTTCCGCGTGCTCGACGCTCGCGAGCGGCTTCTCCTACGCCTCGCCTACTTCGAGGGCATGAGCCAGTCGCGGATCGGACACGAGGTCGGGCTCTCGCAAATCCACGTTTCCCGGCTCACCCGCCGCGCGCTCGCCAAACTCCGAGACGAGATTGGGCACACCTAGACGTGAAGATCGGGCGAACCTCGTCGTGAAACTACGTGAGGCCGCCTTTTTTGGGCTTACAATCGATGGCAGGTGAAGCGTTGCCCCAGATCGTGGCGGGTAACCGTCCAGTGAGCAGCGTCTCGAAGTCTGCCGACGCCGTCGAGCAGTACATCGGCCTGCCCTACCACCTGCTCGTCGTCCGAGACGGCGAGGACAAGGGGAAGCCGTGGACGGCGTCGGTCGAGGAGCTTGCGGGCTGCACGAGCCGGGGCAAGACCCCCGACGAGGCCCTCAACGGCGTCCAGGCCGCCATGACTTCGTGGATCGGCACAGCGCTCAGGGAGGGGCGCGAGGTGCCCGAGCCGAAGTCGGCAACAAGCCACAGCGGCCGGCTCCTTCTTCGCATGCCCCGAACGCTTCACGCCGACCTCACCCGAGCGTCGGAACGCGAAGGCGTCAGCCTCAACCAGTTCATTACAGACGTCCTCGCGGCCGCCGTCGGCTGGCGGGACCGCTCGAGCCCCGCGCCCGCAGCCGGCTCGACTCCGATCAGCCAAGCCCCGGGCGCCGAAGGCATGACGGCCGAGCCGATCAGGCGCACGCGGAAAGGCGGCCCCACCCCACTCGTGGCGGTGGCACTCGCTGCGAACTTCGTGATCGTGGCGATCGCGGCGATCGTGGCGATCGTCGTGCTCGTCTACAACGTCCTCTAGGACACTCTTAGAGGCCGAAGCAGGGCGCGAAAGACGTCCAGGTCGCCACGGCGCGGCCGTAGGAGCGCCTCCCAGGCAAACGGGCTCCTGCGGGCGTACACGGCGAGGGCGACCGCCCCGCCCGCGACGAAAGCGGCGCTGGCGGCTGCCGCCGCGCCGCTCGCCCCAAAGTGAGGGATGAGCACGAAATCGAGCGTTATCCCGACCACGAGCGAGACAAGAGGGCCAAGCGACGACAGCCCAGGTGCCGACGAGGCCATGAGCGCGTTCGAGAAGACCGCCGTCGCGGCGAAGCCGAGCGCTCCCGGCAGGAGCCACAGGAACGGCTGGACCGAGGGCTGGAACTCCGACCCGAAGACGACCGGCAGGAGCAGCGGCCCGAGAAGAGCTGCAACGACGATCGCTCCACCGGTGACGAGCGCGACCGAACGGAAGGCGCGCAGCGTTTGCTCGGCGCGGTGCGCGGGCTCGGCGCGCGCGGCGACGGGCAGGAGCGCCGTTGCGGTCGCAGCCGGCAGATACAGCAGCGCCTCGGAGGCATTGACTGCCACGGCGTAGACCCCGAGGGCGGCCTCGGACGCGAGGAAGCCCATGAGGATCTGGTCGGTGCGGAAGTTGAGGAAGCGCGCGAGGCTTCCCACCCACGCCCGGATGCCGAACCGCACCGACTCGGTCAGCAGATGTAGCCGCGGGCGTGCGACATCGATCCCACGGGCCGACTGACGAAGGAGAAGGCACGCCCTGAGGGTCTCCGTGCCCACCCATGCCATCGCGGCGCGGAGGACGGTAAGGCCGGAGGCGATCCAGACGGTCGCGAGCAACGCGGGGTAGACCCACGAGGCGGTCGCGGTGATCAGGGCAAGCCGCCTGAGGCGGTCGCAGCCGAGCAGGAACCCGGCGGCGCCGTCGACGAGGGCCGAGACGAGCGTTCCCGCCGCAAGCAGCGCGAGCTCCGGGCCACCCACGCCGGAGGGCCGCTCATCCCCGAGCAGGAGCAGCAGACCGCAGGCCAGCGCCGCGGCAACGAGCGCGCTGGCGAGCATGAAGAGCACCATGTTGGAAAAGAGTGCTCCCCGCTCCTCCTTCCGTCGGGCGGAGAAGACGATCGTCGCCTCCGTGACGCCGAAGGCCGCGATACGCGCGACCACGAGTGCCGTCACCGTGATGAAGGCGATCGTGCCGCGGCCGCTGGGCCCGAGCGCCCGGGCGAGGAGCAAGACCGCGACGAAGAAGCCCGCATTGCCTGCGACCTTCGACCAGAAGAGGAGGGCCGAGCCGCCCGCGACCGGGTCGGCGGTCAGCAGGAGGTCACCCTCCGGTTGTCTACGAGGCGGTTTCGTTGCGACTCGGCCAGCCGACCGTCGTCCCACCGGGCGGTCTGCATGCCGACGATCGACCCGACCGGGCCCTTACACCCCAGGTTGCCCCTCACGACGTTGTCAGAGGACCCCTGGAGCACGATCGCGGGCCGGCCTCCGGCGATGAACACGTTGTCGGCAATGTGATTGGAGTCGCCGCCGACGTCGACGAAGAGACCGACGTCCCGCGCGGCGACCACGCGGTTCCCTGCAAACGTGTTGTTGCTCGAGCCCTGGCCCTCGTGCCGCCACTCCACGTTGATTCCGGCCTCGGTGGCGGCGATGAGGTTGCGGGCGATCAGCGAGTGGTTCGTCGAATGCTCGAGGTAGATCCCGGTTCTGGTGTTGCGGATTTCGTTTCCGACGATCGTCGTTCGCGTCGAGGACCCAACCGTCTCGATCCCGTCCCACCTCGCGCGGAGAACCGTGTTGCCGATGATCGCGGCCTCCACGCCGCCGGTCCAGATGCCCCCCTCGTTCGTTCCGCAGCCGGTCGCTGTCCGCTCGGAGTAGACGCACGCGTCGCGGGCCGGGTCTCGGATGTCGCTGATGTAATTGTCGAGAGCGAGCCCGTGGAGAGCGGCCGCAGGCCGGCCGTACTCCTTCTGCCCGAGCAGGATCGCGAACGAGCGGAAACCGCGAATCCGACTGCGAATCACGCTCGTGTCGCGTGAGCGATCTGATCCGAGCACGAAGACTCCCGCCTGAGCGCTTCCGTCGCTTTCGATCAGGGAGTCCTGGACTGAGACGTTCGAGTGGGCGCCCCAGACGTTCACCCCATCGGTTCGGACACGCGTGATCCGCAATCCCTGTAGGCGAACATCTCGGGAACCGTCGAAGACGGCGACCGCAATTCCGTCGTCCTCGGCGCCGGCCATGGGGCCGCCGCCGTCGACCGTGAGGTTGGCGATCCGAATGTTGCTGCCATTTGCGACCACGAGCG
>DASSXA010000039.1:0-11658 GCA_035704315.1 Gaiellaceae bacterium | reverse complement strand
TTCGACTGCCAGGGGCTCTGGGTCGAGGTCGAGGTCGAGAAGTCGCTCGGCCTGAACTCGAAGCGTGACATCGAGGAGTACGGCATCGCGGAGTTCGCGGAGCGCTGCAAGGAGCGCGTCGCCCACTTCTCGGGCGTGATCTCCGATCAGTCCCGCCGCCTCGGGATGTGGATGGACTGGCCCGACAGCTACTTCACCTTCTCGGACACGAACATCGAGTACATCTGGCGGTTCCTCCAGGAGGTCGACCGCCGCGGGTGGCTTTACCGAGGGCACCGCTCCACGCAGTGGTGCCCCCGCTGCGGGACGTCGCTTTCGCAGCACGAGCAGGCGGGCGAGGAGAACTACAGGGAGATCGAGCACCCCTCGTTGTTCGTGCGCTTCCCTGTGAAGGACCGCGAGGGGGAAGCCTTGATCGTCTGGACGACGACACCCTGGACGCTGCCCGCGAACGTCGCCGCCGCAGTGAAGCCGGACGCGGAGTACGTGCTCCGCGAGGACGGCGGCTGGCTGGCGCGAGCGCTCGGCGGCGACGGGCCGTTCGTGCGGACGGCGCGGGGCGAGGAGCTCGTCGGGCTCGAGTACCGGGGCCCCTTCGACGATCTCGACGCGCAGCAGGGGATTGCCCACCGCGTGATCCCGTGGGACGAGGTCTCGCTCGACGAGGGGACGGGGATCGTCCACATCGCGCCCGGCGCAGGTGCGGAGGACTTCGAGCTGTCACGGATTCACGGGCTTCCGGTGCTGTCGCCGATCGACGAGGCCGGAGTGTTCGTCGACGGCTACGGGATCTTCACCGGCCTTTCAACGGATGAGGTCGAAGAGCCCGTGATCGAGGACCTCTTCCGGCGTGAGCTGCTCGTCGAGGCGGGTCGGATCGTGCACCGCTACCCGACGTGCTGGCGCTGCAAGACGCCGCTCGTCTTCCGCGTCGTCGACGACTGGTTCATCTCGTGCGACGAGATCCGGCAGCCGCTGCTCGACGCGAATGCCACGGTCGAGTGGACGCCCAGCTTCTACTCGAAGCGGATGGACGACTGGCTGCGCAACATGGGCGACTGGAACATCTCGCGCAAGCGCTACTTCGGTCTGCCCCTGCCCTTCTACCCGTGCTCGTGCGGCCATCTCAACGTGATCGGCTCCCGCGTGGAGCTCGAGGAGCGGGCGATCTCGGGTCTCGAAGGGCTGCGAGAGCTACACCGGCCGTGGATCGACGATGTGCTGATTCGCTGCGAGGAGTGCGGCGAGGACGTCGAGCGCATTCCCGAGGTCGGCGATGCCTGGCTCGACGCCGGCATCGTCGCGTTCTCGACTCTCGGCTGGGGGAACGCTGCGTGGAAGGAGCACGGCTACGGGACGGGCGCTGCTGAGGGCTTGACAGGCGCCGATCTACCGGATCACGCGTACTGGGAGCAGTGGTTCCCGGCCGATTGGGTGTCGGAGAGCCGCGAGCAGATCCGGCTCTGGTTCTACTCGCTGTCCTTCATGTCCGTGACGCTGGACGGCCGGTCGCCGTACCGGCAGGTGCTGGCCTACGAGCGCGTCCGTGACGAGACGGGTCGCGAGATGCACAAGTCCTGGGGCAACGCGATCGAGGCGAACGAGGCGATCGAGCGGATGGGCGCGGACATCGTCCGCTGGCTGTTCTCCGAGCAGGTGCCGAGCCAGAACATCAACTTCGGCTACGGGCCGGCCGACGACGTCAAGCGCCGCCTGCTCACGTTCTGGAACTCGGTGGCGTTCTTCGTCACCTACGCGAACATCGAGGGCTTTCGGCCACGGTGGGGGGACGCGCCGAGCGCGGAGCGGCCCTTGGATCGGTGGTTGCTTGCCCGGACGGAGCAGCTGCTGGAGGACGTCGAGGCGGAGTACGAGCGCTTCTGGACGCCCGGCGTCGTCCGCGCCTTCGAGAGCTTCGTCGGCGACCTCTCCAACTGGTATATCCGGCGGTCGCGGCGCCGTTTCTATTCATTCGACGAGGCCGCGTTCGGGACCCTCTGGCACGCCCTTGTGCAGTCCCTTCGCGTGATCGCGCCGGTGATGCCGTTTCTCGCGGAGGAGCTCTGGCGGACGCTGGTCGCGCCGGCGGAGGGAGCGCCCGACTCGGTGTTCCTGGCGGGTTGGCCGGAGCGGGACGCGGCGCATCGGGACGATGGGCTACTCCAGGAGGTCGGGGAGGTTCGTCGAGTCGTCGAGCTCGGGCGGCAGGCGCGCGCGGCGTCCGGCCTCAAGCTGCGGCAACCGCTGCGCAGGCTCGTCCTTCAGGGTGCGACCATTCCCCCGACGTTTCTCGACGAGGTCAGAGAGGAGCTACGGGTCAAGGGCGTCGAACACGGCGAGGTGGAGGCCGAGGAGCTCGTCGTGAAGCCGAATCTGCCGCTCCGTGGACCGCGGTTGGGGAAGGAGCTCGGCGCCGTGCGCGAAGCGCTCGCAGCGGGCGAGTTCGAGCAGGTCGACGGCGGGTTCCGAGCCGCCGGCCACGTGCTCGCGGCCGACGAGGTTCTGCTCGAGCATCGGGGCAAGGAGGGGTGGACGCTCGCGTCGGACGGCGGCGTCACCGTGGCCCTCGACACGGAGCTCGACGACGAGCTTCGGGTAGAGGGCCGCGTGCTGGATCTCATCCACCAGTTGAATCTCAAGCGGCGGGAGGCTGGGCTCGAGCTGACCGATCGAATCGTCGTGACACTTCCCGCCGGCGACGCCGCGTTGTTGGAGCACGAGGACTGGATCAAGAGCGAGGTGCTGGCGACCGAGATCCGGGTCGACGGCGGCAGCGCCGAGCCTCAGATCGCCAAGGCGTAGCTGGCGCCTCTCCGCGCAGCTCAGAGCGCAGCGCCTCTCCGCCGCGGGGTCAGACCCCGTCACGAACGTGCGCCGAAAGCGTCACAAAAGCGTGTCAGCGGCCGGCTTGCGCTGTCCGGCCGGGCATTGTCGCCGGATGGCCCGCCCGCCCCGCTTCCTCGAGCCGGAAGGCATCTACCACGTGACCACCGTCGGCGTGAACAGAGCTCCGGTGTTCCTCACGACGGACGATCGACTCCGTTTCCTAGCGCTGCTCGAGCGGATCGTCAGCCGCCTGGGGTGGCTCTGCCAGGAGTACTGCCTACTGACCAACCACTTCCATCTGGTGGTGCAGACGCCCGAGCCGAATCTCTCACGGGGGATGCATTGGCTGAACGGCGTGTATGCCCAGAGCTTCAATCGCAAGCACGAACGCACCGGTCATTTGTTCGGAGATCGTTTTTATGCAGTGCAGGTGCGGACCGACGGTCATCTGCTCGAGGTCACCCGGTACGTCGCGCGGAACCCAATCCGCGCGGGTCTCTGTCGCCAGCCTTACGAGTGGGAATGGAGCAGCTACGGCGCACTGATCGGTTACCGGGCGCCTCTTGCGTTCATCGACTACGAAGGCGTCCTACGCCGGTTCGGGCGGAGCCGCGGCTCGGCCATCCGGGCCATCCGAGCGTTTGTGGAGAAAGAGTGACGGTCCCGTGACGGGGTCTGACCCCAGGGCGAAGAGCGCTACCGCTGGCCGTCGGCGAGAGCGAGCTCGCGGCGGAGCTCTACCGGGAGGCGGAAGACGACGTCCTCGTGCACCGACTGGAACGGCTCTACGGAATCGACGCCGCGCTCGCGGAACCAGTCGCACACACGACCGACGAGCTTCTCCGGCGCGGACGCGCCCGACGTGATCCCAACCGTGCCGACCCCGTCAAGCCAGCTTTCGTCGATATCCGTCTCGTCGTCGATCAAATGCGCGTCAACGCCGCCGGCGCGGGCCACCTCGACCAGCCGGTTCGAGTTGGACGAGTTCCGCGAGCCGATGACGAGCAGGAGATCGACGGCGCCGAGCAGATCTTTCACCGCCCACTGCCGATTGGAGGTCGCGTAACAGATGTCGTCGCGCTTCGGCGCGCGGATCGACGGGAACCGGCGCCGCAGCACGCTGATGATGTCCGTGGTCTCGTCGACCGACAACGTGGTCTGCGTGATGTAGGCGACCCGCTCGGGATCTCCCAGCTCGAGCCGCTCCGCGTCCTCCACGGTCTGGACGAGGACGATCGAATCGGGGGCCTCTCCGGTCGTCCCGATGACTTCCTCGTGTCCCTCGTGCCCGATCAAGACGATCGTGTAGCCCTCGGCGGCGTACCGACGCGCCTCGACATGCACCTTCGTGACGAGAGGACACGTAGCGTCGATGGTGTTCAGCCGGCGGACCTGGGCGTTTTCGTAGACCGACGGCGCGACTCCGTGCGCCGAAAGCACCACCGTTGCCCCCTTGGGCACTTCCGTCTCGCTCTCGACGAAGATCGCGCCGCGCTCCTCCAGATCCCGGACGACGTGCCAGTTGTGGACGATCTGCTTGCGCACGTAGACCGGCGGCCCGTGGAGGTCGAGCAGGCGCTCGACCGTCTCGACCGCACGCTCCACACCCGCGCAGTAGCCGCGCGGCGAAGCCAAAAGGACGCGCTTGACCACGGCTGCATCGTAGCCCCGAGCGTTCCCGATCACGACTTCGCGTTCAAGACCTACGTCGGGCCGCCGCTGGTCGCTCAAAAAGGGCTGGCCCTGCAACGAAGTCCGTTCGCCTGAAAGCTCTTCGCCTCGAGCGCACTTGCGCGTCGGTGTGTTGCGGGCTTGGGCCGGAACATCTGGCGCAGGGCCAGTCCAGACATCTTACGCCTATGGAGCGTGAGAGGGGTTAAGCCTGCTAGCCGATCCGCAGCCAGCCAAGCACCTTGCACATAGGGGTCAGCTGGCCCTAGAGTCGGCACGCCCCCAACGAAAGGATCACGTGCCGACCTGGCTCTGGATCGTCATCATCGTCATTGTTGCCGCACTCGTCATTGGCTACTTTGGCCGCGGACGCATGGCTCGGTAGCCAACCGCAACATCTCCAGGCCTCACCCAGCCACGGAGGCACGCCGTCTGGCAGCGTGCACGGCTGGGGACGACCGCTTGCCTAAAGCCAAGCCCGTCTGGCCGTACTGCCCTGAGTTTTCCCCTTTGAAAAGATGGGCCGGTCGGCCTATTGGATTTCCGTGTGGCCCGGAGTAGCGTCCAACCCACTGGGCGACGCGAACCGCGGTGCGCGTACCTGGCCACGATCCGCGGTGAGCAACTAGGGCGGGCCCGCCGTACCGACCCCCCCGAACGGCGGGCCTCCCTCGTTTCCCCATACCGGTTTTCCTCCGTATCATCGGTCAACTGGTGGCGTTGCTGAGCGTCTCCGTTACCGCGCTACCGCTCGCCGCGGCGGCCTTGGGCTACGCGCTGCTCGGATTGGCCCTTGCGATCGTCCTCGTGGCGCTCGCCGTCGTGATCTTCCGCCGGTCGCCGTCCGAGCAGCAGAAACGGGAGCCCAGGGCCGATGCACCGGACCGCCAAGCCTCCACCTCACTTTCCGCCCGGCTCGCCAACTCGAACGATGCGGAGTCGATCGCCCGCGTGCTGGTCTACGACGTACTGACGCAGCTCGATGTCGACGTCGCCGCGGTCACGCAGATCAGCGACGACGGGAGGCTCGCACGAGGGCTCTACGGATACGGGCCCGACGCCAATCTGGACTGGTGGCGCTCCGTGCGGCTCGACCTCGAAAACGAGCCCTCGGCGATCGCAAGCGTTGCTTACGAGGCGAGTCCACTCACGATCTACGACGTGGAATCGTCCCCACGTGTGAACCCCCGCCTCGCTGAGCGCGGGGGCACCAAGAGCGCGGCGCTCGTTCCGGTCATCTCGGGCGACCGGGTCATCGCTGTCCTGAGCGCGGCGACGACGAAGGAGCGGCGGGCGTTTCCCGCCCGAGAGATCGCCCTGCTGGAAACCATCGCCGCCGAGGCTGCACTGGCCCTCGAGCGCACGAGATCGGCAGCTCAGCTCGAAGAAGCGCTCGAGCGCGAGCGGCTGATCGCCGCCATCGGGAGGAAGGTCCGCTCCGAGCACGACATCGAAGCGGTGCTCCGCGTCGCCGTACAGGAGACCGGGGAGGCGCTTGAGGTGACCCGATGCTTCATCCGGCTCGGGACGCCCGGGGGTGCGACGCCGATCCGGGCCGAGTGGGACGCGCCCGGAGCCGCGCCCATCGGCGATGCGGCACCGAAGCTGCCCGTGACGAACCTCGCGATTCGGGAACGCCGCACCGTCGCCATCGCGGACGTCGAAGCCGCGCCTGAGCTCTCGGATCCGGAGCTCGGCGGCGTCGAGACCATGCTGGAGCTGGACGCGCGCGCTGTTCTCGCCGCGCCCATCTTCGTCTTCGACCGCACGATCGGCGCGTTCGCCGTTCACCGGAACGAGCCACGGGCCTGGTCGGCGGCCGAGATCTCGCTGACGGAGGCCGTCGGCCGCGAGGTCGGCCTCGCCCTTCACACCGCGCAGCTGCTCGACGAGAACCGCAAACGACTCGACCGGCAGGCCGCGCTCGTCGAGGCCGCACAGGTGATGACGAGCGAGCTTCGTGTCGAGACCGTTCTCCAGCGCTTGGTCGTCGAAGTGACGAAGCTGTTGGAAGCTGACGCGGCGGACTGTTACCTCTACGACGTCGGAACCGGAATGCTCCGTTGCGCCGCCGTCTACGGGCTGCCCTCGGAGCTGATCGACTTCGCGTTCCCGGCGGACAAGGGACTGGCCGGCGAGGCGATGCGCCGCGGTCACGGGACGATCTCGACCGACTACGAAGCAGTCGACTCGCCGCACCCTGTGTACTCGGAATTCGTCGCGGCGATGGTCGCTCCGATGACGTGGTGGGGCGAGGTGCGCGGCGTGATCGGCGTCGGCACGCGGGATCCGGAGCGCACGTTCACCAAGGAGGACGTGGACGTGCTCGAAGCGTTCGCGAACCTCGGTTCGGTCGCCCTGCGCAATGTCGCAAGCATCGAGCAGAGCGCGATGCAGGTGCGAATCCAGCGCGGGTTCTTCCGGATTGCCTCGGTGCTCGCGCAACCCCTGTCTCTCGCAGAAACGCTGGACGCTGTCGCGCAGGCGGCGAGCGAGGCGCTCGGGGGCTCGTTCGCGGCCGTGCTGATGCCGGAAGCGTCGGAGCTGCTGCTCGCAGGCTCACATGAGCTTCCCGACAGCGTCGTCGACTACTTCGGAGAAGGTCTCCGCGGCGCCGAGTCGCTCCTCGGCGCGGCGCACGCGCAGCGCGTCCTCGCAGCGCCTCGGATCGACGGCGACGATCGCTTCGGCGAGGATTGGCAAGAGCTCGCCGGCGAGGCGAGCTTCGCGTCGCTTCTGGCTGTCCCGGTCGAAGCGCCGCGTCGTGAGGGCCACGGCCTCGGCCTCGTCTTCTTCGCGGAGGAGCAATCGTTCACGGACGACGAGATCGAGCTCGCGCAACACCTCGCCGGCGCTGCCCGCGGCGCTCTCGAGCGCGCGGAGCTCTACGAAGCCGAGCGCAGGTCGCGCGCAATCGCCCAGCAGCTGGCGCGCACCGGGACGCTACTCGCGAGCGAACTCGACCCGGAGGCGATTCTGGAAGAGATCGTCGCCCAGGCGCCCGATCTCGTCGGCGCAGACGCGGCCGCCGTCTCACTGCTCGAGGATGACGAGCTCGTCGTCAGCGCCGCCCACGGCGAAGGGAGCGATGAGGCGCTCGGCTCGCGGGCATCTACCGTCGGGGAGCTGGCCGGGGAAGTCGTCCAGTCCCGCGCACCGGTGGTGCACGGCGATCTCCAGGGCCAGCTGTCTCCGGCCGATCCCATCGTCAGGGCCGGGCACCGGGCGTTTCTGGGAGCGCCGCTCGTCGGGCCGGAGGGAGTCGTTCAGGGCGTCCTCGCCGTCTACGGGCGCGCTCCACGCACCTGGCGGGAGGAGGAGGTCGAGGCGCTGGCCGCCCTCGCCGGCAATGCCTCCGCGTTCCTCTCGAATGCCGAGCTCTACCAGCGTGCTGTGCTCGAGCGAGAACGGAGCGTCGCGATCCTCGGAAACGTCGCCGATGGGATCGTGGCGGTCGACCGGGACGGCGAGGTCGTCCTGTGGAACGCCGCAGCGGAGCAGATCACCGGGGTCCCCACATCCGAGGCTCTTGGGCGCGCGCCGGCCGACGTCCTGCAGCGCAGCCTCGATCCAGACGAGACGTCCGCCGAGGGCGGCGGACTGATCCAGATCGCCCGAGGCGCCGAGGAGATCTGGCTCTCTGTCAACGAGGCGGTCATGCGCGACCCTGCGGGAGCGGTCGCCGGGCGGATCTACGCATTCCGCGACGTCTCGTCCGATCGGCTCGTCGAGCAGCTGAAGTCGGGCTTCGTATCCACGGTCTCACACGAGCTCCGCGCGCCGCTCACCTCGATCTACGGGTTCGCCGAGACGCTGCTTCGCACGGACGTCGCGTTCTCCGACGAGGAACGGTCGACCTTCCTCCGCTACATCGCGACAGAGGCCCAGCGTTTGACCGTAATCGTCGACGCGTTGCTCAGCGTCGCTCGGCTCGAAGCCGGAGACCTCGAGGTGCGGCTCGACAAGACCGACCTCCGGGACGTCGTCACCGACGTGGTCTCGTCCGCGCAGCGCGAGTTCGTCAACGGCCGACGTTTCGTGATCGATGTTCCGGAGGAGCCGCTGGACGCGACGGCCGACAGCGAGAAGGTGCGCCAGATCCTCGCCAACCTCGTCGACAACGCGGTCAAGTTCTCGCCCGAAGGAGGCACGGTCACGATCGCCGCTCGTCGCTCAGGCGACGCTGTCCAGGTCAGGGTGGTCGACCAGGGCTCCGGCGTCCCGGCCGGCGAACAGGAGCGGATCTTCCGGAAGTTCTACCGGGCAGAGGCAGAGCAGGAGACTGGGGGGACCGGGCTCGGGCTCTTCATCGCCCGCGGACTGGCGAGGGCGATGGGCGGCCGCCTCTGGGTTGATGCAGACCTCGGCTCGGGGACGAGCTTCGTCTTCGAGCTGCCGACGAGGGCGCCTCAAACCGAATGAGCGGCCGACGACTGCGATATACAAGCTGCGGGAGGATACGGTGACAAAGGTTCTGGTAGTCGACGATGAAGCGCCGATCCGGCTCCTCTGCCGGGTCAACCTGGAGCCAGAAGGCATGGAGGTGCTGGAGGCGGCGGACGGGCAGTCGGGGCTGGAGACGGCCCGGGCGGAGCTCCCGGACGTCATCCTCCTGGACGTGATGATGCCGGGGATGGACGGCTGGGAGGTCGCCGAGCGGCTGGTCGAGGACGAGGCGACACACGAGATCCCGCTCGTCTTCTTGACCGCGCGAGCCGAGCTCCGGGATCGAGCACGCGGCCTCGAGCTGGGTGGCGTCGACTACATCACGAAGCCGTTCAACCCGACCGAGCTCGCCTCGGTCGTCGAGCACCTGCTCGAGCGCGTTCGGCGCGGGGAACGAGACGACCTGCGCCGCGAGAAGATCGCCGAGCTGCGCGAGCTGCTCGTCGAATAAGCGCCAGGTTCAACTTCCGGAGAAGTCCGCAGTCGCGACGTTCGCGTTGCGGAAACCGCCCATCGGGCCCACGGTGACTCCGACGCCGATGAGGCGGAAGCCCGGGCGCAGCATGGTCGTGCGATGGCCGGGGCTCGCCAGCCACATGCTCACGATCGCCGCCGCCGTCCCCTTGGAGCCGATGCCCCAGGCGAGCGTCTCTCCGAGCGCCGAGCCGTGGACGCCGTAGCGACGAAGCCGGCCATACCAGTCGCCGTGGGCGAAGTTACCGCTCCGCACCATCGCCCGCGAATGGGCCCTGGCCGCGCGCTGGAGGCGGATCCCGACACGAAGCGGTGGCGCCCCATGCGCGGCCCGCGCGTCGTTGATCGCCCGGAGCAGGCTTTGTTCTCGCGCGGTCAGGCTCTGGAGCGCTGCCGTATCCGAAGATGAAGCGGTCGGTGCGGATCCGCCTAGTGCGGCGCCCAAGACGGCCAGGGCGACGAGTGTGCGGCCCCCGCGCTCCACCAGGAGCGAGTGTTGCAGATCAACGCGCTGTCTGAGCCAGGACGATCGCGGCAAGCACGACGAGCGCGCCGGCGATCTGATACGTCGTGAGCGACTCACCGAGCCAGGCGTAGGCGAACGCCGTGGCCGCAACGGGCTCGAACATCGCCGTGATCGCGGCACGCGAAGCCGGGATGTGCCGCAGAGATGCTGCAAGCAGCGCGAAAGGCACGATCGTCCCGAGCACGACCATCCAGGACATCAGCAGCCACACCGGGAGTGAGAGATCTTCGAGCCGACCGAGCAGCGACACGCTGTCGTCGACCAGCTCGATCGGGAAGGAAGTCAGCGGTTGCACGATCGCCCAGAAGACCGACGCCAGCAAGAACCCGTAACAGACGAGCGAGATCGGGTCCCGGCGGGTGACCGCCCGCTCAGCCGAGAGGATGTAGACGGCGAAGGTGAGAGCCGAGCCCAGCGCCGCAGCGACACCGAGCCGATCGAGCGTGAGTCCGTCCCACAGCTGGACGAGCAGCGCGATCCCGAGGATTGAGAGCGCGAGCGCCGCCCAGATCCGTCGGCGGACCGGTTCGTGGTAAGCGAAGCGCGCCCAGAGAGCGACGAGCACCGGAGCGATGTACTGGATGAGCAGCGCGACGCCGATGTCCAGCCGGCTGATCGCTTCGAAGTAGAACCACTGGACGAGGGCCAGCCCGAGCACCCCGAACGTGAGCAACACGGGCAGCTCCGCGCGTCTGACAGCGAGCGTTTGCGGGCGGGTAAGGAGAAGGAACGCGAAGAGGAGCAGGAAGGCGCCGGTCGTACGCACCTCGGTCAGGCGCTGGGCCGGCACGCCGCCGGACTCGATGATCACCTTCGAGACGACGCCGTTGAAGGCCCACAGAGTCGCCGCCGCGAGCACCATTGCGTAGCCGAGCCTGGGACGCCGGTGTGACTCGGCCACGACGCCGAGCCTAACCAGCGCCGGATCTACACTGGGTCGGACGGGACGTAGCGCAGCCTGGTAGCGCGCCTGCTTTGGGAGCAGGAGGTCGCGGGTTCGAATCCCGCCGTCCCGACCTCTCAACCGAGCCGTTTGCGGGCCTGTGGGCAGGCGCTCGGAGCACCCCGTGATCAGCCTGGTGATCAGTTGAGGCCGAAGAAGGCCCAGGGCACGTCTCTTGTCGCCCACATGCCGTCGCGTTAGCCTGCGCTCGCTCGCTGTTGTCAGGTCAACCAGCACCCGCCCAGAAGGGAGAGGGTTGCCCCGTAGCAAAAGAGGTGGTCGGGGGAACGGCACCCCTCGTGATCCCCTCTCGCGTGATGAGCGCTCCGCATATGGAGCGACAAGCGGCTTTGCGCCGAGGCAGTCCCGAGTCATATGCCCCTCGTGCCGGGACAACTCTTTGTCCCCACCCGGCGTACCGACCCGAACCGGAAGCTCGGCCGCTTCATTGGTCCTAGGCGTGACTACAGGTGTGAGATCTGCCAGGGCTGGGGCACCGTGCCGGTGTACGGCAAGGACGGCCTAGATCCGTACCTGATCCCGCAGAAGGGCTGAGCGCTACCCGCGACGAGCGTGGTTGAGCTAGCAGACGACGTTCAGGAGACCGCTACGACACAGCCCTTGAGCCAGTGGCCTCGGTTCTGCGTCGGGGGATTGAACTGATCCGCCAGCATGCGAGCAATCTGGCGCGCTCGCGCCATCTGGTCTATGGTGGGGTCTCGAAGAGACTCCTCAAAGGCCGCCCCCTGGTACTTGCTGTTGGAACAGGTCG
>DASSXA010000359.1:0-2137 GCA_035704315.1 Gaiellaceae bacterium | reverse complement strand
GCGCCATCGCTCGTGTTCGAGATCACCGTGAGCGTCACGCGTGCGCGCGGATCGTGCACGGACCGGAACGAGACACCCGCGTCGCACCCCTCCAGGAGGACGGCGTCGTTTAACGCGTGGAGCCAGAAGCCCAGCCCGTAGCGCTTCGAGTGTTTCGGCGCGTCGCGGCGCGGCCGAACCATCTCCGAGACCAAGTCCGTGGAGACGATCCGACCGGCGAAGAACGCCCGCCAGAACGAGCTCATGTCCGCGGCCGTGGAGTAGATCCCGCCGTCGCCGCTCCCCCGCACAGGGAGATGGAAGACGTTGCTCCTCCACGCGCCGTCGACCTCGACGTAACCGAGGGCGGTCCGGGCGGGGAGCTCGTCGGAGCGCAGGAACGCCGTGTCCGTCAATCCGGCGCGCAGGCACACGCGCTGCTCGACCAGCTCGTGGAAGGGCACACCGCTCGCGCGTTCGGCAATGAGCGCGAGCACGACGTAGCCTGCGTTGCAGTACGCGAAGCGCTCGCCGGGCCCGAACTTGCTCGCGTGGCCGTCGAGCACCGCGAGGTAGTCCTCGGTGGTCGCGAGCTCGTGCACTGGTACCGGCATCACGTACTCCTCGACCTCGAATCCGGCTTCCTCGTCGAGGTAGTCGCCGATGCCCGACCGGTGCGACAGGAGGTGCTCGACCGTCACGCCGTCGTCGATCATCGGCAGATCGCTGCCGAGGACGGAGCGGGCGGGCGTCGAGAGCTCGAGCACGCCTTCCTCGATCAGGCTCACGACGGCGAGCGCCGTGAAGCCTTTCGCCCCGCTCGCGAGTCCGAAGCGCGTGTCCACCGCGTTCGCGATCTCGAAGCCGCGATGCGCAAGGCCGTACGCCCTCGCGAGCTCGATCCGGTCGCTTTGGTCGATCCGAACGACACCCGAGAACCCTGTCCCGGACGCAAGGGCGTCGAGCTCGCCTCCGAGATCAGACATGCGGCAGACGCTAGCCGGTGCGTGCATCCGGCCGCCGAGTGCCCGGGCTCACCCAGCCGCGCTCTTCCCCCTTGTGGTGACATTCCCGCACGCTGGCCACGAGCAAGCGCTCCTGACCGTATTCCCCCGCACCGCCTGCTTGAGCCCGGCGACCTCCGGCGTGACGGGCCGGTCTTAGGAGCTCCGGGCTGGCCGGGATTGGGGCGGCTGCCGAAGCAGTCGCCCGAACTATTTCTCACCCGTTGGCAGGCAAGCCGGCCCGAAGCCCGACCTCAAACCGTCCGTACTGATCGTCGAGGATACGGCCGATAGAGCGTCTAGCGCCCGCGCCTGAGCCTCGGGAGAATCACAGCGGGGCGGGAGGCGTGGCAAGCGCCGCGGCGTCCGGCTCGGCGCCCGGCCCTTCCGCTCCGTCCTATGCGAGCACAAGACTGCTAGCGATGGCAAGCGACCGCGAGGAGCGGATGGGCGGCGGCGCCATCCGGACGGAACCGCCGAACCTTCCTAGTGAGAAGATCCGGGACAAGCCGAGAAACTTGGCGTCGGAGATCTGACGATGGTGCTCTATGACAGCCCTGTGTCGGGCAACTGTTACAAGGTGCGGCTGCTTCTTGCGCACCTCGACATCCCGTACGACCGCCGAACGGTGGATGTCGTCGACCGCTCCGATCGTCCCGCGATCCTCGGCGGCCTCAATCCAGCACTGCGCGTTCCGACGCTCGTCCTCAGCGACGGCCGGCCGCTCGCTGAGTCGAACGCGATCCTTTGGTACTTCGGCGAAAGCACCCAGTTCGTTCCCGAGGAGCGATACGAACGCGCGAAGGTTCTGCAGTGGATGTTCTTCGAGCAGTACGAACATGAACCCGCGCTCGCTGTCGTTCGGTTTTGGGTCGCTTACTCCGGACGGCCTGAAGCGTTCGCCGATCGACTCGATGAGCGCCGCGCCGCCGGCTACAGGGCGCTACACGCAATGCAACGGCACCTCGAGAAGAACCCTTTTCTTGCCGCTGGCGCGTTCTCGATCGCAGACATCGCGCTGTATGCGTACACGCATGTCGCCCACGAGGGCGGCTTCGACCTCGAGGGTTACCCTGCAATCACCAAGTGGCTTGAGCGAGTCGCAGCTCAGCCTGGCCACATCACGATTGACGCGTAGCGCCGTTAGCAAGCCC
>DASSXA010000309.1:0-2463 GCA_035704315.1 Gaiellaceae bacterium | reverse complement strand
TGTGATGGTGCGTAACCCGGCCACGGTCCGTGAGGACATGACCCTGGGCCGTTTCATGGACGACGTCGTCTGGTCACGGCGCTTCACGACTTACCCCGTCGTGGACGACGGCCGCGCCGTCGGCCTGCTGCCGTTTCGCTGTGTGGCCGAGGTTCCTCGCAGCGAGTGGGACCAGCGCTTCGTTCGGGATTGCATGCTCCGGCTCGACCAGGTGCCGATCGTGGCTGCCGACGATCAGCTCGCAGACGTCTTGGAGCAGTTCGGCGCCAACGGCCTCAACCGAGCGCTCGTCCTCGACGACGGGCGGCTCGTAGGGCTCCTCTCGATCACCGATGTCGCGCGGGCACTGGAGGTCGGCCGCGCCCGAGCTCGCAGCTAGCCGGCGCCCCACGACGACACCGGCGCCCCAACCGGGAGCCCGACCGCCGACCGGGGGTCGCAGCGCATCGACGTCGATCCCGCTGCGCGTGATCAGCCAGGAGATCATCGAGTTCGAGTTCCACATCTCACCCGCCCGGAGCTCGTCGCGTCCCCAGACCGGCATGGGTGCCTCGCGCACTAGCTCAACGACGCGCCGCACGATGTTTGGGTCGTCCGTCAGCCGCTGAGGGCTGTCGACCGCCTCGTCGAGGTCGGGGATCACACCGTCGCGCCAGCATCGGTTCTCGTACCGGAAGATCCGCACGCGCCGAGCCCAACGACTGCCGACCGGGCCTTCGGCGACGACGCCACGCAATTCCCCGTCTCCGTCCGGGATCGGCGCCATCTCGATCACGAACTTCCCTTCGGGAACTGTGACTACAAGCGCGGAGTGGTAGAGCTCCCGCTTCGGTCGCTTCTCGAGCCGTGCCGCCAGGGCCTCGAAAAGGCGTCCGTTCAGCCGCACCGAATGACCGCCGGCCCCGAGCGGGAGCCAATAGAGGTCAACGCAGGCTTCCGGCTGAGCGTTCATCCACGGCCAGCCTGACCCCGACTCCTCCGGTTTCCATCCGGCCCGCGCCCCGGCTGACTGCGGAAAACCCGCAGCTGGTCGGCGGATGCGCTCGGAGTCGGTTGGACGTGGGGCCGACGACCATTTCTTCAAAAGATCAACAGAAGGAGTCGCGCTCGATGGCAGTCCACAGCTCCCAACTTCCACGTCGCCGTTCAGAAACGAATTCCGGGGCCCTGACCAAGGCCGCCGCCCTGCTTCTCGGCCTCCTTGCCGGGACGCTCGCCGTGGTCGCGGTCCTGATGTGGGCAGACGCCCGGCAGGCGCGCGACGACGGCCCGACGGCGGCCGCCGCTGCGCCTGCTGAGGCGCACAACCACGCCGCCGACCACAACACCGCGCTGCCGCTGAACAGCTTCGCCGGCGTCGTCCCCAGCAACGCGCAGGAGCTCGCAGAAGCGCACAAGCCGTATGACGCGACCATGCCGCCGGTTTCGGCGAGCGGCGTCGCCAAGGTGCACATGACGCTGAAGGACATGACGGTCCAGATCGCGCCCGGCGTCCGCTACAACACGTGGGCGTTCGACGGGCACGGTGCTCCGGGGCCCATCGTCCACGTCCGGCAGGGACAGACCGTCGAGATGACGCTCACGAACGGCGGGTCGATCCCGCACTCCATCGACTTCCATGCCGCCCGCATCGCGCCGAACGTGGCTTTCGAGGACGTCATGCCGGGACAGTCCTTCACGTTCCGGTTCAAGGCGAACGACCCGGGTGTGTTCATGTACCACTGCGGGACGAAGCCCGTCCTTGCGCACATCGCGAACGGGATGTACGGCGCAATCGTCGTCCAGCCGAAGCAGGCGCTGCCGAAGGTCGACAAGGAGTACGTCCTCGTCGCGAGTGAGTGGTACCTCGACGGCGACGGGATCAACAAGCCGGCCAACCTGAACATGTCGAAAGCGCGCTCGATGATGCCCGACTGGACGACGTTCAACGGCTACGCGAACCAGTACGTGACACACCCGCTGGTGTCGAAGCCCGGCGAGACGGTGCGCTTCTGGGTCGTCGCCGCGGGCCCGACGCTGGACACGAACTTCCATGTCGTCGGGACGCTTCTCGACCGCGCTTGGGTCAACGGAGATATGACGCGCTTCCAGCGCAACGTCCAGACGGTGGGCGTGCCGGCCGGCGGCGGGGCAGCGTTCGACGTGAAGATCGACAAGCCGGGTCTCTACCCGTTCGTGTCGCACGCCTTCGCGCATGTCGACCTTGGTCAGGTCGGCTTGCTGAAGGTCGGGAACGTGAAGGGAACGATGTCCCATTGAGCATCCTGGCTGATAGGCGGCAGTCGACGCTGCTCGTGGCCGCCGTCGTCCTGCTCTCCGCCACGCTGATCGCCGCGAGCCGCATCGGCTCCGGCGAGGCGGAGATACGGCCGGCCGCCGCAGTCCCGGACAGTTCCTTCGCCGGAATTCCGCAGTCGGGCGCAGCGCTCGGCGATCCGAAGGCGCCGGTCACGCTCGTCGAGT
>DASSXA010000272.1:0-3242 GCA_035704315.1 Gaiellaceae bacterium | reverse complement strand
GTCGTCGTTGCGGCCGGTCGACTCCTTGACGACCTCGAAGGAGATCTCGGTGTCGTCGGAGGGATCGCTCGGCGTGCCGCCGTGATCGACCAGCAACTCGAAGCGAACCTGCCCCGGATTCCTGCCGATCGCCTCGCCGTCTGAGTTGTAGACCACGGCGTTGCCGGTCGAGAGGATGAGGATCGTGAGCGTGCCGTCGCCGTTGTCCGTCACGCGCAGATCCTTGTCGATCCCGTTGACCGTGCTCACGACGAACTTGCCGTTGTCCGCGTTCGTGAACGTTTCCGTGATCGAGAGCCGGTTGGCGAAGTAGATGAGCCCATCGCGCCCGCGCGGCATGGCCTTGACCTTCACGTCCGCGACGAAGTGGCTCTGCACCACCATGCCCGTGTCACAGAAGCCTTCGATCAGGTTGAAGTCGTCCACGTGGACGGTCTCCTTGAACACGCGCCCAGGCTCGGCTAGCGCGGGCACGGCAAGTACGAGTGCTGCCAAAAAAGCTGTTGCCAACAGAAGTTGCCGCATCTCTGCTACCTCCTCCCCCGCAACGGTTAAGAAAAAGGCCGCCCCTTTCGTCGCGGGGGACGGCCACCAGCAGGAAGATTCTGTCATCCCTCGATCCGTAGTTCAAGCGCGGGGCCGGGCGCCGACCCGAACGCCCGCGCGCCTCCCACGAGCCGCCCCGCCATCGAGCGCGTGACGCCGGCGCGCCAGTGGCAGACGGGAAGTGTCCGCGTGCCCTATTCATGCCCCAAACGGCTCGAAACCGCCTCGCGTAGCCAACCGGCGCCGACCGCCCACGAGAGGCGCGACGCCGCTATTCATCGTCGATCGAGTGACTTCGAGTGACTCGACGCGGAACCGTCGGCGCGGCCTGTCACGCCGGAGGTCGCGGGTTCGAGTCCCGTCGCTCCGGTCTCACAAGCCCTGCTTGAGGGGGGCTTTCGACTCGACACCTCGACTCGCGGAGCCGCGACGCAACGCCTTTGGAATGTTGTTGGAACTCCGGCGAGCGCCGCCGCGCCTTTCGAGACGCGCGCCGGACGGGCCGCGCGTGCCGCTGGCGGCGCTTTTTTGGTCATCGACGCAGCCGCGGAACTCGGCAGCGTGCTGAACACATGCAACGCTGAACCGGCTTGAGCAGACACGCGCACGACCTTAGGTGCTGAGCGGCGAATGCCCAGTACCGCCTGTATACCGCGAGTCTGGAAAGTGAGCCGACAAGGCCTCGCAACGGAAGGCTGCGAGCAAAAGCGAAAACCCCGCCTAAGCGGGGCTTTCGTTAGCGTCTGGACGCGCACGTCGGCGCAGCGCCCTCCGCCCGCCTGCGGCCTACCGCAGCGTCGAGCAGAGGCGGTTCCAGGCCTCGTCGTCGAACGTGTCCGCCGGACCGCCCTGGAACAGGAGCGTCGGGAATATGGTCTCGAAGTCGACGTCCGTCCAATCCTCGATTCGAATGCCGCTGGTCTGAAACACGATGGCTTGACCACGCACCACGACGTGGGTCGTCCCGATGATCGCCCGCTCGCCGGTGACGAAGTTGAAGTCGATCTGGATCGAGCGGAAGTACGGCGCCGCCTTCGCGGGATCGCTGGAGTTGTAGATCGTCCCGGTGACCTTGACCTGGCGCCGTTCCGCGACGTCCTGCCCTGCCTCGTCGAGCGTAAACCGGGACCGCCGTTCGAGCGTGCCGCTCAGCAACAGCTCGAAATCGCCGCAGTCGCGCTGAAACACTCCGACGAGCTCACTCGACGGGAAATTCACGATGTCCGGCTTGCCGGCGAACGCGCCCGCCACCAGCACTAGCGCCCCGATCGCTACCGCTACGAACGTTGTTATGCACCGCAGCATGGTTCCTCCTCCTGTGAGTACGACCAGGGGAAGGCGGATCGCCGCCTTCCCCTGGTTGCCAGAGCGGCGAGCGCCCTGGAGCTCGGCCGGCCGGTGCTGTGCTGTTAGGGCCATCTCGTACCTCCCGCTCTCGCCCGGTGTCGGGCGCATTGGCAACCGTGAGGGAGGCTAGGAGGCGGGCGCCGCGATCGAATCGGGTGAATCCCTGAACCGATGAGCGAGCTCGGCGCGGGTTCGCACTCCCGTCTTCTGGAAGACGTGCGCAAGGTGCGTCTCGATCGTCTTGGGGCTCAGAAAAAGCCGCGCGGCGACGTCCCGGTTGGTCAGGCCGGTGGCGACGAGCCCCGCAACCTGGAGCTCTTGCGGGGTCAGCTCGTCGAGGGTCGACGGGTCGCGCCGACGCGCGCGCTCACCGCTCGCCCGGAGCTCCGCCCGTGCACGATCGGCCCAGAGCTCGGCGCCGACGGCCTCGAAGCCCTCAAGGGCGGCCCGGAGGCTCATGCGGGCGTCAGCGCGGCGCTTCAGTCGCCGCAGCAGCTCGCCGTAGCAGAGCTCGGTTCGCGCGCGCTCCCATCGGTTCGGCCAGCGATCGTGCCACTCGAGCGCCTCGCGGAACGACGCTTCGTCGGCGTGCAGGACGCCCGCGCAGCGAAGGAACGCGGCGATCGCATGCGGGCGGCCCGTCCGTCGCGCCGCGGTCACCCGGTCTGAGAGCAGCGCCTCCGCCTCCTCCGTTCTGCTTGCGCGCGCGAGCGCCTCGATGAGCGACGGCAGGATCGGCCGTGGCGCAATCACCTCCGCGTCGAGGCGCTCGCGACGCAATCTCAGTGACGCGCTCAGCGCCTCGACCGCGGCCTCGGCACGCCCAAGCGAGAGCTCGAGCAGACCGACGCCCGAGCTTGTTGGCGGCTCGTCGTAGCCGAGGTCACGCAAGGCCGCGTGCGCCTCTTTCACATGGGCTCGACACTCGCGTTCACGGCCCAGCATCGCCTCGATCCAGGGGAGGATGCCGAGGGCCTTCGCCCGCTCCGACCGTTGCCCGATGGCGCGCATCAGCTCGACGCACTCGGTGGCGGCAGCGTGCGCCGAATGGAGATCGCCGGCGCGGGTCTGGGAAAGCGCAAGCAGCTCGAGCACGATCGTCAGCGTGCCGAGCGCAGCACTCTCGCGGGCAAGCGACTCGGCTCGGCGCAGCAGTCGTAGCGCACCGTCGTCGTCGCCGGCGGAGAAGAGCGCCTCGCCGGCGATCCGCATCTGGTCGGGATCGTCCGCATCCACGAGCTCGGCCGCACGGCGCCAGTACGCGACGGCCTCCTCGAAGCGCCCGACCCAGCCGGCGGTGTCGCCCCGCAAGAGGAGCACCGCGAGCTCCGTCTTGCCGCCCCGCTCGA
>DASSXA010000100.1:0-3558 GCA_035704315.1 Gaiellaceae bacterium | reverse complement strand
GCGCGTGCGTCGAGGTAGCGCGGTTGGCCGGCGCCCGGCGCCGACGCCGTCGTGCCCAGCGCGATGGCCATGAGCGCGGCGATCAGCACGCCGACCATGGCGAGTGTGCGTCTCATCGCTCCTCCTTCTCGTCGGGTTGCGGCTAGCGGGAGGTCGATCCAGCCATGCCCCGGGCCTGGGCCCGGGCCGAGTGCCGCAGCAACGATCCAAGTCTCGAGGCGGTCTCAGGTCTCCCTCTCTCGTTGCTAGCCCCGAGCGCCTATACCCGTTCGGCGGCTAAGTCAATCGAGTGAGGCGGAGTCCAGTGGCAGCCGGATCTCAACCGTCGTCCCCCAGCCCGGCGAAGACCGCACGTCGAGGTTTCCCCCGGCACTCTCCACGCGGAGGCGCTGGGCGGCGAGACCGATGTGACCCTCTGCAAGCCGCTCGTTCAGCTCGCTCGGGTCGAAGCCGGCGCCGTCGTCGGTGACGGCAAGGCTGACCTCGTTCCCGGTCTCCGTAAGTCGTACGGTGACGTTGCGAGCAGAGGCGTGGCGGCTGACGTTGATGAGCAGCTCCCGGGCAGCCGCGAGGAGAAGCTGCTCCTGTGGGTGAGGGCGCGGATAGTGCAGGTCGAGCCGAAGCCGGAATCCGCCGCGCCGCGCCGCTCGTTGGCCGATGGTGCGAAGCGCGGTCTCGAGCCCCGCCTCGGTCAGCACGTAGGGGTGCAGCTCGAAAAGCGCCTCGCGGAGCTCCAAGACCGTCTGCGCGAGCGCGGCATCTGCGCGGGTCAGCGCTGGGTGTGATGTCGAGGTTTCTGCCTCCTCGAGGTCGTGCTTCGCCGAGAGCAGCGTCTGAATCGCGCTGTCGTGGAGCCCCTCGGCAAGGGCTTGGCGCTCGCGCTCCTCGGCCAGCAGCGCCTCAGCCGCCAGTCGCCGGCTCACTGCGGCGAGCTCGGCGATCCGCCGTGTCCGTCGTGCAAGGAGGTAGGAGAGCAGCGCCGCAGCGGCGGTGATCCAGATGAGGTAGCCCGTGTGGACGGCGACGAGCCGGGTGGCGTGGGGACGGGTCGAATTCGAGTCCGCCAACGCCTGGACCAGATAGGCGGCGATGGCTGCGCCGCCGGCGAGCGCCGTCAACGAGGGCCGGAAGCGAAAGGCAACGGCGACGGGGACGAGGAAGTAGGCGGCGCGGGCCTCCGAGAACGCGCCGCCCGACAGGAACACGAGCGCGGTGATCGCGGCGATGTCGGCGGCCGTTGCGATCAGCGCGAAGCGGGCCGTGACCGGGCGTAGATAGACCCACGCGAGCAGGCAGCCGGCCCAGATCCCGAACAGGGCAAGCGCGACGTTGAAGCCGCGCTCCTGCGGGTTGGTGAGCCCATGACCGGCGCCGATGAGGACGATCGCGGGGATGCGAAGCCAGGCAACAAGCCGCTCGGTCTCCGTCGGCGCCGCAGCCGGGAGGCTGCGGTCCTCCCGTGTTACCAACTCGCTTACTCGATCAGCCCTCGACGCATTGCCTCCGCGACTGCCGCCGCGCGATCGGAGACCCCGAGCTTCTCATAGAGGTGCTGCACGTGCGTCTTCACGGTCGTCACGCCTAGGTACAGCTCACCCGCGATCTCCGGAAGGCTCTTCCCCGAGGCGATCAGGCGCAGGATCTCGCTTTCGCGCTTGGTCAGCACCGGCGCGTCGTTGGAGGCGCGGAGGCGGATCTCCGAGACGAGCCCGGAGGCGAGCTCGGGTGGAAGGACGTTTTCGCCCCGCGCCGCAGCGAGGACGGCGTCGAGGATCTGGAGCTGGCGCGCCTCCTTGGCGATGAAGCCTGCCGCACCGGTCTCGAGCGCCTTGTACACGATCCCGCTCTCCGTGAAGGCGGAGATCAAGAGCACTCGCGTGGGCAGGCCGTCGCGCACAACGGCGTGCGTGATCGCGAGGCCGTCCAGGCCGGGCAGCTTGTAGTCCAGAAGCGCCACGTCCGGTTGGTGGTGCTCGATCTCGGACAGCGCGGAGCGGCCGTCCTCGGCCTCCGCGACGACGTCGATCTGGCCGCTGCTCGAGAGCGCCCGCACGACGCCTTCCCGGTACAGCGGGTGGTCGTCGGCGACGACGACGCGCACCTTCTTCGAATCCTGCGGCATCGCGGCTTCGCCCATCGTACGTACCTGATCCTGCGGTCCGTCGTGAACGGTCAGCTCAAACGGCGCACTCACCAGGCCTCCGGTGAGTGCGCCGCTCTTGGGGGGACAAAGACGACCGAGGAGGCCGACACCGGAGCGGCCGCCGCCGACGGAGGGGAAGGAGCTAACCGCTTCAGTGTCGTCACCTCACTCAGTCGCTGTCACGACGGACGTTGAAGGACGAGATGCGAGGCTGGCATCCCGTACGCGCAGGATCCACCGGCCCGAGCTGAAGCAGTCCCGGGGGATGGCACGCTCATCCGCCCCATCCTCCGATCGGAGGATGCAAACGAGCGGTCGAGCGAGGGGACCAGGCGTCATCCTCCCGGCCGTCGCCCGAAGACGGCGTGCGAATCCTCCGTCGGCACGATGCCGCGGGGACCGCCCCGTCAGCAACCTGAATCTCGATGACGGGGCCGTCGCAGTTGCTCACCGAGAGGCTCGGAGCTCCACCGGAGCAGGTGGAGGAGCCGGGCGCGGACGAGAGCCTCGAGGTCGCAGGTCGGACTCCGTGGGAGCTCTTCTCGGAACGCTTCCGCCAGGACAAGGTCGCCGTGGTTTCGCTCGGCTTCATCGCTGTCGAGATTCTCCTGGCGGTCTTCGCGCCGCTGATCGTCAGGGCGGTGGCGCATCCGCCGAACAACCAGTATCCGGACGCGCTGGACCCGCAGTTCGGAACGCCGACCGGACCTTCCTCGAGGTTCCTGTTCGGCGTCGACTCGGTCGGGCACGACGTCTTCGCGCGCGTCCTCTACGGCGCCCGTGTCTCGCTCGAAGTCGCCCTCTTTGCGACGGCTCTGGCTGTCGTGCTCGGCGTCACGTTCGGAATGATCGCCGGCTACTACCGCGGCCCCGTGGACACGCTCATTTCGCGCGTGATCGACGTGACGCTCGCGTTCCCGGTCCTGCTGCTCGCGCTCGGTATCGCGTCCGCGTGCTCGCTCGGGAACGGCTGCGTCCGCGGCCTGCTCAGGCCAGGGCTGTCGACGGTCGTCGCCGCGATCGTGGTCATCAACTGGACGTATATCGGGCGGATCATCCGGGGCCAGGTGCTCTCGCTCCGTGAGAAGGAGTTCGTCGAGGCGGCACGGGCGCAAGGCGCGAGCGACCGCACGATCCTCTTCCGCGAGATCCTGCCGAACCTCGTCGCGCCGATCGTCGTCTACACGACGCTCGTCATCCCCCAGAACATCCTGCTCGAGGCCGCGCTGTCCTACCTGGGAGTGGGCATCAACCCGCCGCAGGCGAGCTGGGGAGAGATGATCGCGGAGGCCACCCCGATCTTCAACACGGCGTGGTGGTTCTTCGCCTTCCCGGGGGCGGCGCTTCTGCTCACCGTCCTCGCCTTCAACCTCGTCGGGGACGGTGTCCGCGACGCCCTCGACCCGCGAACGGCG
>DASSXA010000052.1:0-9431 GCA_035704315.1 Gaiellaceae bacterium | reverse complement strand
GCCCGCTGGCGCGAGCACCTGGAGAACATGGATTACCTGCGCGAGGGCGTCCACCTCCGCGCGATGGCGCAGAAGGACCCGCTCGTCGAGTACCGCCATGAGGGCCACCTGATGTTCGAGGAACTCGGGGGCCAGATCCGCGAGGAGGTCGTCTCGCTCCTCTTCCACGCTGAGGTCGCCCAGGAGGATGCGGGGGCGCTGCAGGAGATGCAGGAGACCGGCTGGGACGGCGACGGCGATGGTGGGTTTGCCTACCAGCATGAGTCGTTGGCCGGCGCCGACGCCATCGCAGCCGCAGGAGCCGGTTCGGGCGCCGCCGTTGCGGCGGGTGCCATCGGCGGCGGAGCAACCGCCGTCGCGACGCAGCAACAGCGCATCGCCTCCGAGTGGGACAAGGTGGGCCGCAACGATCCGTGTCCCTGCGGCTCCGGCAAGAAGTACAAGAAGTGCCACGGAGCGTAAGTCCGGCCGCGCCGGCGCCTTAGCGCGCGCTGCGCGTCGTCCTGATCAGCTGGTCGCCTGACACCGCCGCCGCGGTCAAGCGTCTCCGCTCGCTAGCCGAGGAGGTCGAGGTCGCTGCGCCGACAGGGCCGCCTGACCTCCAGAAGCTCGCCGACGATCCACCTGACGCGCTCGTGATCGACCTGGATCGCCGTCCGAGCGAGGGGCTCGTGATGGGAATCCACCTGCGGCGCCGGCCCACGACTCGCCACACGCCCCAGGTCTTCGTTGGCGGCGAGCCGGACAAGGTCGAACGTGTCCGGGCGATCCTCCCCGACGCCCGCTACTCGGATTGGGAGGGGCTCGCGACCCAGCTCCGCACGGCGATCGAGCGCCCGCCGGAGAATCCCGTCGTCCCGGACGCGATGGCGCCGTACGCCGGCGCGACGCTCGAGAAGAAGCTCGGCCTGACGGGCAGCGCGACGCTCCGGCCGATTGGCGCCCCGAAGGAGCTCGCGAAGAAGCTCGAGGCGGCCCGGCAGACGGACGGCGCCGCCGAGCTGGTCATGCTCTTCGTTCGCACGCCGACAGAGCTCGACGAGGAGCTAGCCGGCGCGATGGACTCCGTCGCCCAGGGTGGCAGCCTCTGGATCGCCTGGCCGAAAGGCGGCAAGGGCGCCCGCGGCGAGCTCACGCAGCTGCTCGTCCGCGAGCGGGGCATGGCCGCCCGGTGGGTCGACTACAAAGTCGCCTCGCTGGACGAGACGTGGTCCGCGCTCCGATTCTGCCGCCGAGACTAGGATCCACCCGGATGGCCGAGACCACGCAGACCGTCGACGAACGGCTGGAGGAGATCGGGGCCCAGCTCGCCTGGGTCCGTGATTACCTTTGACCCGGACGCGCTGAGGGCGCGAGTCGGTGAGCTGGAGGCCGAGATGGGGGAGCCCGGCTTCTGGGACGACCAGCGCCACGCCGCCGACGTCTCGGCCGAACAGGCCCGTCTTGCGAGGCGGCTCGAGCGCTACGAGTCGCTGAGCCGCGACTACGAGGAGGCGCGTGAGCTGTACCAGCTCGACGGGGACCTCGCCGAGGAGCTGGACGAACACCTCCGGCCGCTCGAGCGGGAGCTCGACCGCCTGCGCGAGGACGCGCTCTTTACCGGCGAGTACGACGCGGGCGACGCCGTGGTGACGATCCACTCGGGGAGCGGCGGCACGGACGCGCAGGACTGGGCCGAGATCCTGCTCCGCATGTATCTCCGCTGGGCGCAACACCGCGGTCTGAAGACGGAGCTCCTCGAGGCGAGCCCGGGCGAGGAGGCCGGCCTCAAGTCAGCGACGTTCTCCGTGTCCGGAGAGAACGCCTACGGAATCCTCAAGGCCGAGCGGGGAGTCCACCGCCTCGTCCGCCTCTCCCCCTTCGACTCGGCGCATCGGCGCCATACGTCGTTTGCGCAGGTCATCGTGTCGCCGCTCCTGGCCGAGGAGGAAGACGTTGAGATCGACGAAGGCGACCTGCGGATCGATACCTACCGCGCGAGCGGGGCCGGCGGACAGCACGTGAACAAGACCGACTCTGCCGTGCGCATAACGCACATTCCCACGGGCATCGTCGTCCAGATCCAAAACGAGCGCTCCCAGTCCTCGAACAAACAGACGGCGCTTCGCATACTCAAGTCACGCCTTGCCGAGCTGGAGCAGGAGCGACGGGAGGAGGAACTGGCGCGGGAGCGCGGGGTTGCGCAGGACACCGGGTTCGGAAGTCAGATCCGCTCGTACGTTCTGCACCCGTACCAGATGGTCAAGGACCACCGGACCGACTTCGAAGTCGGCAACGCCGAAGGCGTCCTCGACGGTGACCTGGACGGCTTCATCCACGAGTATTTGCTGGCGAAGGCTGCTGGAAGGGTTGTCTAGCAGGTCTTTTCGCTAGACTCGCCGACCATCGCCTGCCCTACCGCGCGCCCGAGCGCGCTACTTGCGATGACTGTGGTTCAAGAGACAACACTCGAGACGCAAACGCCGACTCAAGCCCGGCCTGAGACGCAGGACCTCCAGGCCGCCGCAGCGCGGGCGATGATCGTGTTCGAGAACGTCCACAAGGTCTACGAACCGCGCGTCGTCGCCCTCGAGGACGCGTCGTTCGTGATCGAGAAGGGCGAGTTCGTCTTCCTCGTCGGGCCGTCGGGCTCGGGCAAGTCCACGATGGTGCGGCTGCTGCTGAAGGAGCTCGAGCCCACCTCGGGGCGAATCGTCGTCGGCGGGCGGGATCTGGGCCGGCTGCGCCGCTCGAAGGTACCGCAGCTGCGCCGCAACATCGGCTGTGTGTTCCAGGACTTCAAGCTGCTTCCCAACCGCACCACGGCCGAGAACGTCGCCTATGCGCTGAAGGTGCAGGGCGAGGGCGGGAACGCGATCCGGCACAAGGTGCCGGAGGTGCTCGGCCTCGTCGGCCTGACGCACAAGGTGAACTCCTATCCCGATGAGCTTTCGGGCGGAGAGCAGCAGCGCGTCTCGATCGCGCGCGCCTTCGTCAACCACCCTCCGCTGCTCGTCTGCGACGAGCCGACCGGGAACCTCGACCCGGATACGTCCGTGGGGATCATGCAGTTGCTCTACCGGATCAACAGGTCCGGCACGACCGTGGTCATGGCGACCCATGACCGGGAGATGGTCGACAAGATGCGCCGCCGCGTGATCGCCCTCGAAGACGGCCACATTGCGCGTGACGAGCGCCGCGGGGGGTACGCCTCCGAATGAGGCTGAAGATGATGCTGGCGGAGGCGGTCCGCTCGATCGGGGCGAACATCTCGACGACCGTCGCCGCCACGATGACCGTGCTGATCGGGATGTTCCTGCTCGGGCTTTTCATCGCCCTCGGGACGTACGTCCTCTCCTGGAGCGACCACGTGAAGAGCGAGCTGGTCGTCAAGGTCTTCTTCGACCGCGACGTGAAGCCGGCGCAGGTCGAGGCCGTGCGAGTGAAGCTCGACTCGAACAACCAAGTGCGCAAGTTCGAGCTCGTCACCGCGGAACAAGGGCTCGAGAAGATCAAGAAGCAGCGTCCCGAGCTGTTCGGAGCCGACGGCCTACCGTTCAACCCACTCGGCCCTGCGTACACGGTCACCCCGAGCAAGGCCGAATACACGGAGCCGATCGCGAACAGCCTCAAGCCGTTGCCGACCGGAGTGCACCGGGTCACCTACGGAAAGAAGACCGCGGAGAAGATCCTCAGCGTCGCGAAGGTGATCGAGTCGATCTTCCTCATCGCCGTCATCGTCCTGCTCTCGGCGTCCACGATCCTGATCGCGAACACGATCCGTCTCTCTATCTTCGCCCGGCGCCGTGAGATCGAGGTGATGAAGCTCGTCGGCGCGACGAACTGGTTCGTCCGCGGCCCGTTCATGCTCGAGGGGCTGATCTGCGGTCTCGGCGGCTCGTTGCTCGCGGTGTTCCTGCTCTTCATTGGCAAGGAGGCGGCGCTCCCGTCGATCCTCCCGCGCCTCGACAGCGGGCCCGACGTGAACGCCATGGGCTTCTGGGCGATCTCGCTGATCCTGCTGGCCTTCGGCCTTCTGCTCGGGGCCGCGGGCTCGGGCCTTACGCTGCGTCGATTCCTGCGCGTCTAGCGTCTTTTGTCTGATCGCCTCGTCGTCGAGGTCGGCCGACGCGGCCGCCTTGTCGTCGGTGAGCCCTTCTTCAGGCCGGGGGTTCCGCTCGTCCTCGACCGCCGCGGTCTCGACGCGGTTCGGCCCGGGCAGCTGGCGGTCGTTGCGCCGCGGCGTGGGAGGGCACGACTCGAGAAGGCGCTGGGCCCCGCTGACTCCGTCGAGAGCGTGCTCGAGGCGCTGCTCGAGCAGGAAGGTCTCGTCGAGGAGTACGAGCCGCACGACCCGCCGCCGCCCACATTCGACGGCCGCGTCGATCTGCGTGAGCAGCTCGCGTTCACGATCGACCCCGAGACGGCGAAGGACTTCGACGACGCGATCTCCGTCAGGCGCGAGGGCGAGCGTCTACGTGCGTGGATCCACATCGCCGACGTGTCGCACTTCGTCCCGGCGGGCTCGCCGCTCGACCTCGGCTCTGCCAGGCGGTCCTTCTCGGCGTATGTGCCGGGCCGCGTCGCGCCGATGCTCCCGCCGCGGCTTTCGGACGACCTCTGCAGCTTGCGCCCGAACGAGGACCGCCTCTGCGTCACTGTCGAGATCCCGTTCGGCCCCGACCTTGCGCCTGGCGAGGCGTCGTTCTACCGGTCCGTCATACGCAGCCGCGAGCGCCTGACCTACGGTCGAGCGGAGCGCATCCTGGCCGGCGAGGAACGCGCTTCTGAAGAGCTCACGGAGGCGCTGCAACTCGCGGAACGCCTGGCGCTCGAGCTCCGCGGCCGACGCTTTGGCCGCGGCGCACTCCGGATCACCACCCGCGAGATCGTCTTCGCCTTCGACGGGCGGGGCGGCGTCGAGCGTGCTTGGCTCGAGTCCGAGCCGCACGCGCACATGCTCGTCGAGGAGCTGATGATCCTCGCCAACGAGGCGGTCGCCGGTCTCCTCGCCGGGAGGCAGCGAGAGAGTCTGTACCGGGTCCACGAGCGCCCCGATCCCCAGGCGGTCTCTCTGCTGCTCGCGAAGTTGGCCGATCTTGAGGTGCCGACCCCACCTGCTCCCGACGAAGAGCGCCTCACTCCGGCGGAGGCAGCGAAGCTCGCCGGGCGGATCAGCGAGCGTGTCAGCGAGTACGTCCAGTCGACCGGGCGTGGGGTGGAGGCGTTCCCAGCGCTTGTGCTACGCGCCCTCAAGCAGGCTCGGTACGACCCGAAGAACCTTGGCCACTCCGGCCTCGCTAGCCCCGCGTACTGTCACTTCACGTCGCCGATCCGTCGTTATCCCGACCTGGTCGTCCACCGGACGCTGCTGCGTGAGCTCGGCACCGCCGACGAGCCGACGCCGGAGGAGCTGCCGGAGCTTGCGGAGCACACCTCAGCGAAGGAACGCGCGATCGCCGAGGTCGAGCATCGCGCGGACGACATCTGCCTCGCCTGGTTGCTGGAGGCAGTCCTCCACGACCGAGGCTGGGAAGACGCCTTCGGCGGCGAGATCACCGGACTGATCCAATCGGGGATCTTCGCCCGCTTCGGCGACGTCTTCGAGGGATACCTTCCCGTCCGAAAGCTGCCCGGGTACTTCGAGCTCAACGGTCTCGGGACGGCGCTCGTCGCGCGCCGCGGCGGGCGGCGGTACCGACTGGGTGACCCGATCGAGGTGCGCGTGACCGACATCGACCGTCCGGCAGGCAAAATAGAGCTCGCGCTCCCATGAAGCTCGAAGGCATCCACCACATCACGTGCATCACGGCCGACGCGCCGGGCAACGTCGAGTTCTATACGGACGTCCTCGGGCTGCGGTTGGTGAAGAAGTCCGTGAACCAGGACGACCCCACCGTCTACCACCTTTTCTACGCCGACGAGCAGGGCAGCGCCGGCTCGGACATCACGTTCTTCGAGTACCCCGGCGCGCGGCGTGGCCGGGCAGGGGCGGGGATGATCCACACGATCACCTGGCGCGTCTCCTCGGAGGAGGCGCTCGATTTCTGGGAGGAGCGCCTTCGAGCCAAGGGCGTCGAGCCTCTTCGCGAACACGGCCGCCTGCGCTTCGAAGGTCCCGAGGGCCTCGGCCTCGAGCTCACCGTCACACAGACCGATGATCAGCCGCTCATCGCCGAGCATCCCGACATCCCCTCCGAGCTCGCGCTCCAGGGCTTCGACTCCGTTCGGGCGTATTCCCGGTCACCCGACGCGAGCCGTGGCTTCCTCGAGGAGACCCTCGGGTTCGAGCCGCGCGGCGAGGACGAGTGGGAGGTCCGCGGCGACCAACGAGGTGGGCTCTACGCCTACGACGCGCCGCCCGCAGAGCCAGGGATTCCGGGCGCCGGCACCGTTCACCACGTTGCCTGGGCGAGCACGATGGACGACCACGTCCCCTGGCGCGAGCGCGTCGCGAGCGCCGGCGGAAATCCGACGCCGGTGATCGACCGCTTCTACTTCCGCTCGATCTACTTCCGCGAGCCGAGCGGCGTCCTCTTCGAGATTGCGACGCTGGGCCCGGGGTTCACGGCGGACGAGCCGCTGGAGTCGCTGGGCGAGCGGCTCTCGCTGCCGCCGGACTACGAGCCGCTGCGCGACCGGCTCGAGGAAGTCCTCACGCCGCTGCCCGATCCACGGGCTGCGTGGACTACCAGGTAAGAGAAGCGGCGGGCGAGCCCTCCGGCGCGCTCGTCCTTTTCCACGGGCGCGGGGCGGACGAGCACGATCTCAATCCGCTCCTCGACCTCCTCGATCCCGACCGTCGCCTGCTCGGCGTGACGCCGCGCGGCCCGTTGGCCCTGCCGCCCGGCGGCGCCCACTGGTACGCGCTGCACCAGGTGGGCTATCCGGATCGCGACACGTTCCTCGCGACCTATGACGAGGTAGGAGCCTGGCTCGACGGCTTCCTGGCCGAGCACGGGGTATCGCACGACGCGACCGCCCTCGGCGGGTTT
The DNA here is from genome assembly GCA_035704315.1 of Gaiellaceae bacterium. GTDB lineage: Bacteria > Actinomycetota > Thermoleophilia > Gaiellales > Gaiellaceae > JACDAN01. The sequence goes on along the minus strand of DASSXA010000052.1, from coordinate 2,457 downwards.
TCGCAAGGCGCCGTCATGGCCTATTCGTTCAGCCTCGGACGTGGACGACCGCGGCCCGCGGCGCTGATCGCACTCTCCGGCTTCATCCCGACGGTCGAGGGCTTCGAGCTCGACCTCAGCGAGATCCCACCCGTCGCGATCGGCCACGGGACCTATGACCCGGTCATCCCCGTCGAGTTCGGGCGACAGGCGAGGAAAATCCTGGAGGATGCCGGTGCCGCGGTGCTGTACCGCGAGTACCCGCTGCCGCACGCGGTCGACCCGCGGTTCCTCGTGGAGCTGCGCCCCTGGCTCGCCCAGGCGCTTCCGGTGGCGTGATGGCGGAGAAGCTGATCGCTGAGAACCGGAAGGCCCGGCACGAGTATCACCTGCTCGAGCGCTACGAGGCGGGCATCGCGCTTACGGGCTCCGAGGTGAAGTCCCTCCGCGATGGCCGGGCACAGCTCCAGCGCGCGTACGGGGACATCCGCGACGGCGAGGTGTGGCTGGTCGGCGCGCACATCTCGACGTACGACCAGGCGGGAATCCAGAACCACGACCCCGATCGCGACCGGAAGCTGCTCCTGCATCGCCGAGAGATCGACAGTCTGACCGGGAAGGTGCGGGAGCGTGGCTTCACGCTCGTCCCGACGAAGCTCTACTTCAAGAACGGCCGCGCCAAGGTCGAGCTTGCGCTCGCCAAAGGGAAGGACGTCCGCGACCGGCGGCGCGAAATCTCGAAGCGGGAGTCGGAGCGGCAGATCGAGCGAGCGCTGAAGCAGCGCTCCCAATAGGCCCCAGTAGGATCTCGTCGGGCGAGCCCATGGCCGAGGCGCCGCAGATTCCCCACGAGGACACGCTCGAGGAGATCGACAATCCGATCGAGCGCCTCAAGCTGCTCGGCGAGGACGAGGACGAGATCGCGAAGTATCTCGACGCGCTGGAGGTCACAAGCCCCCGTGAGCGGGAGATGCTCTATGAGATCTCCCGGACGCGTCCTCTGGCTCAGCCGGAGCTCTTTCCGCAGGCGCACCGGAACATGGTCGAAGCGCTCGAGTCGCTCGCACGGCACGGCTACCACGGGACGCAGGCCGGCGCTCGCCTCGGGCCGCTCCGCCCCATCGTCCGCTGGGGCGTGAAGTTCGTCGCCCGCTACGTCGTCGTCTCGCACATCAGGAACGTGTCCACGCGCCTCAAGAACCTCTACGTGCTTCGCGAGATCCAGGCCCCTTCCGGCACGGAGGAGCGTTGGGAGCTGCACCGTGCCCGGCTGGATTCGACCCGAATGGTCGACGCGCTGAAAACCCGCGAGCTCGCCTTGCCGACGTTTCTCATCGGCGGCGCGCTGCTTCCGCTCTTTGCGGCGTTCGGGCGAGTTACCGGGGTTCTCGGGTCGACGGCGTGGGCAAGCGGGCTGGCGATCGCCGGGATCGTCATCGCTCTCATCGCCTCGTGGTTCATCCTTCGCGGCGCGGCGCTCGCTTCGAGACGCATCCGGCTCGCTACGCGGGGGCCGGCTCAGGCTCTCTGGGACACGATCGGCTGGTGCGGCAAACCGCCGAAGGATCAGAGCCGGACGTTCGTGATCGTCTCGGTGGCTCTGACGCTGGGCTCCTGGATCCTCGTTCCGGTGCTCGTCGGGATCGCGCTCGCTACCTGACGGTCGGTGGGGACGTGGCTCGGCGGCGGGGCGTCTAGGCCGTCCACGGCTACAATTTGGTTACAGACATACGGGGGCGACCAGGTATCGACGTGGTCGGTTCTCCGGCAGAGTTGCAAGCCGAGGTCCCCGGTCGGCCTCGTAAAACAACCGGGACGAAACGCAAGTGCGGATAACGATCCTGCACTCGCTCTCGCTGCCTAACCGGTAGCGAAGCGCGTCGCTCCGAGCTCGGCCCGTGGTTCGGTCAGCGGCGTCAACGAACGGGCTCGGCACCGACGGAATGTCATCGCCCGAGGTGCGACATCGAAAGGATGACTAGCCCGGCGGTTGGTCGGCTGCCTACCGGCCGGCGGGCGAAAGCGAATGGCAGCCTAAGCTTGTAGATGCTCTGGGCGGAGCTTCCGCGGACGGGGGTTCGATTCCCCCCGCCTCCATGAACCTCGTGTTTAAGCCGTCTCCCCGCCTGCCCAGGGGAACGCTCTCCTACGCTCGCCGCGCCCAGCCGGATTCAGCGGTCGGTCTTCGTTGCGACGCCGTCCGAGCGGGCGGCGGCATAGGCGTGTACGGCCTTCGTCAGGTCGAGAATCTGCTTGGAGAGCTCGAGCAGCTGCACGTTCTGCCGGTCCTCCTCTTGCACCGTCTGCCACTGGTGGTCGGCGATGACCTGCCGTTTGGCGTCGGCGCGGTTCTGGCTGATCATCACGAAGGTCGAGAGGAAGATCGCCTCGAGCGAGACGATCATCGTCAGGAGGCCGTATGGGTACTTCTCGACGCCGAGGCCGATCCAGAGGCCGAACCAGACGACGTGGATGTAC